>CAYUFO010000149.1:0-3604 GCA_964443985.1 uncultured archaeon
GTTCACGAAGCCGAACTCCGGCGGGAATGGGTGCGAGAAACGCGAGTTTTGAGGCCTTCGGAGGAGATTTCGGGCAGGGCCTTCCCGAGCAGCCGCGGCGAGGCTTCGATCGACAGAACCGAGAGCCAGGTGGTCCGCTACGCCAGAACCGGACCCTCCGGTTGGATCATAGGTATCGGGGCCAACCTGGTCGCAATGACAACCATCGGTTTCCCGCAGCGACGACACACCATCTGCGGCCGTCGAGTCGGTGCCACGGAGTCGTTGCCACGTGCCACAAAAGTCACAATGTCTCCTAAGGGACCTTCAATGAGACCGTTACGCGATCCTAACTCACGGTCCAGCGGCCACTAACCGCTTCGCGTTTGGTGCCGCTGACCTCCACGTTAGTCGCTCATCGCCGGCCGCTGCCTGATTGACAATCGTCACGTGACACATTACATTCGGAGTTGTGATCAAGACCTTTGCGGACAAGCGCACCCAACAGTTGTACGTCACCGGAAAGGCACGGAGGCTTCCTCCTGAGATCTTGTCGAGAGCACTGCGCAGACTCGAGCAGATCGACGCAGCAACAATCTTGGGCGATCTTGCGGTTCCGCCAAGCAACCGATTACATAGCCTCGAGGGCGACCGGGAGGGCTAATACTCTGTGTCGATCAATGAAAAGTGGAGAATCTGTTTCCCTACGGCGTCAGGATCCGGTTGGTTTTCCCATCACACTGATTCCAAGCACGTTGTAGTGACGATCTGAATCCCCATTGTACCTGCCGCCCGAGCGCGCCCCTCACCACTGAACGCGAGGCGGCGAGTCATCAGACGCGCTCAGAGTGCCTAATGCACTGATTTTACGCATTTTGCAGTAAGGACCTAGATCCCTCTAGCGCCACGGCCATCGGCATCTCTTGGTGGTGTTTCTCGACGCAAGTGATACACTGAGTAGCGTAAGGACGACTCGCAATACTTTTTGTATCAGGAGGTGAGATGCTACCCAAGGATGCGTCCTTTCAGGCCCTGCATGACCTCTTCAGGAAGCACCTCGTGGCGGACCTCGATGTCCTCTTCGATGCACTGGATACCCGCTCGCGCATGAGTGTGTTTCGGAGGCTCAAGGAGATCGGCTACCTCTCGAGCTACACCCACACCGGTCGCTACTACACCCTGGCCGACATTCCCAAGTTTGACGCTTTCGGCCTGTGGTTTTACCAGGCGATCGGCTTCTCACGGTTCGGCACGCTGAAAGCTACGATCGCCCAGCTCGTCGATGAGGCGGACGCGGGATGTACCCATGCGGAGCTAGAGGCGCTGCTCAGGCTGCGCTTGTACAACACCCTCCTGCTCCTGGTGCATGCCGGGCAGGTGCGGCGGCACGCGGTTGGTGGGAGCTACGTCTACCTGAGCATCGACGAGGAGCGGGCCAGCCGACAGCTTGACGCGCGGCGACAGCAGGCTGTTCAGGTTGCTCGGCCGTCACATCTTCCTCCAGACGATGTCGTCCTGCTGGTGGTTGTCGAGGCACTTCACGCCAGTGACGGCCTGGCGGCAGCGTCCGTGGTAGCTGCGCGGTTGGTGACCCGGGGGGAGAATGTAGCAGCGGCCCAAGTGGAGCAGGTCTACGAGCACTTTGGGCTTGAGCCCGGAAAAAAAACGGCGGCGCCACTCTGAGCACCCTCTCAGGGCTCCGGGACCGTGCCCGAGATCTCCAGGATCGCTGCCGACGCCAAGTCCACAGCGTCTCGGGAACCGTGGTGGCCGTGCGCGAGGAGCCCGGACCCTGTCCGCATTGCTGTGGGCCGATGGAGGTGCAGAAGACAGTGCAGCGCAAGGGCAACACGATTACCCACGGCGCCTTCCACGCGCGCGAGACCGTCCATGTCTGTGCGGCCCGGTGCCGCTGGGCCAACGGCGCTCTAATCACCCGGCGGGCGCAGGGTCTGCAGGAGTCCGTCCTGCCTCATCGGTCCATGGGATACGACGTGATGGTCTTCGTCGGAATCGAACGCTACCTGAATCACCGCCAGCGCGAGGAGATCCAGGACCTCTTGCTCCGCGAGCACGGGCTCTCGCTCTCCACCGGGACGATCAGCGATCTTGCTTGCCTGTTTGGGAACCACCTGCGCGCCTTGCACGAGGCTCGTACCGACAGGCTCCGGGCTGCTCTCGAATGCGACGGCGGTTGGCCCCTGCATGTCGATGCCACCGGCGAGAACGGCCGCGGAACCATGCTGATCGCCTATGCGGGCTGGCGCAGGTGGGTTCTCGGCGCGTGGAAGATCCCCACCGAGCGGGCCGACGCCATCCTGCCCAGGCTCCAAGAGGTCGTCGGTCTCTTCGGTCCCCCCTGCGCGATTGTCCGCGACCTGGGCAGAGCCATGATCCCAGCCGTTAACGACCTGCGGACCGAGCTTGAGTCGCCCATCGCGATCCTCTCCTGCCATGCCCACTTCCTGGCCGACGTCGGCGAAGGCATGTTGGACGCCAGCCACGCCGCACTGCGCAAGCTCTTCCGGCGTCACAAGGTCAGGCCGGCCCTGCGCGGCCTGGCGCGGGAGATCGGGCGGAAGATCGGAAAGGAGATCGCGCAGGTGCGTGAGGCAGTGCAGGCGTGGCAGGCACGCCAGGACGGCGAGCACGCACTGCCCGACGGCAATCCGGACGGCCTCGGGGTGATCCGCTCCCTGGCTCAGTGGGTGCTCGACTACCCCGCCGACTCCACCGGTGCGGACTTCCCCTTCGATAGACCCTACCTCGACCTCTACGATCGCTGTGCTCGCGTCCGTCGGGCGGTCGACGCCTTCCTCCGCTCCCCTCCAGAGGACAAGGAGGTCCACCGGGCGCTCAAGCGCCTCGCGCGCATCCTCGAACCGGTCCGGCGCGAGGTTCCTTTCGCTGAAGCGGCCACGACGCTGCGCAGGCGGGCCGATCTGTTCGACGAGCTACGTACCGCCCTTCGTCTCCACCCTTCCGACAACGGTGTGCACGAGCCAACGGCAGGGGCCTGCGAGCAGGAGCTGCGGGACATCCGAGCCGCCGTGGAGCAACTCACCCTCTCACTCCAGGAGCGCCGACCTCGGCGGGGACCCGCCCAGGACACCCGCCAAGCCATTGACCTGATCCTGGCCCACCTCCACCGCCATGGCGACTCCCTGTGGGGACACGCCATTGCCCTTCCAACCACCGCCGGTGGCGGTGTCCGACCCGTCTCTCGCACCAATAACCTGCTGGAGGGCTTCAACCGGACACTGAAGCAAGGCGAGCGCCGGAGGAGTGGGCGCAAGATCCTGTCCAGCGACTTCGAGCACCTGAAGCCGGAGACCGCTCTCGCCCACAACCTGCTGTCCTCAGACTACGTCGAGATCCTCTGTGGCTCCCTCGAACGACTTCCCCAGGCCTTCGCCGAGCTGGACGCGGAAACGCGCCGACGTCTCCTGACAGCCGTCCAACCCTCCGCCCTCGACTCATGCACCGATACGCCGGAAACCGCCTGCGCCTCCTTGCCCAAGGCCGACCGACGACTGGTCCGCTCAAAGGCCATGCGCAACCGCGTCCTCGCGGCCGCTCGCAGCCGGGCCCCGAGGGTCAACACCACACCAGCGCAGTGCTGACT
>CAYUFO010000149.1:3614-4625 GCA_964443985.1 uncultured archaeon
CCGGATTCTAACGCCGTAGCTGTTTCCGTTTCGAGGATGGCGACGCCTTCGACGTCGAAGTCTGTGATTATCACCAGAAGGGAGGCACGGAATGAGCATTCCTAACAACAAACCCACGAAGCGACCTCCCATTCACCCCGGCGAGTTCCTTCGCGAGGATTTCCTACCAGACTATGGACTGACGGTCTCGGGTCTAGCCAAGGCGCTGGGGGTTTCTCGTCAGACGATCAACGAACTGCTGCGGGAACGCCGCTCCGTGAGTCCAGAGATGGCGCTTCGCCTCTCGAAGCTGTTTGGCAACTCGGCGGAGTTCTGGCTCAATCTCCAACGCAATGTCGATCTTTGGGAAGCCGAGAATGCGATCAGGGAAGATGTCAAGCGCATCCAACCTCTTCGCGTGGCCTAACTCCTCGCTCAAGCGGACCCAAACCCTGCCGGGTTTGGTCCGCTTCGCTCGAACTCGTTAGGCCGCTTCGCACCGGAGTTGCCCGATGACGTATCGCATCCCTGTCTTCTTCCTGCCCGTCGCCGACATCGACCAGGTTGATGCAGAAACGGCGCAAGAGATCATCGGAAATGCATTTGACTCGCCGGAGGTCGGCAACCTGACCACGTCGGTATCGACGAACTGGTGGCATCAGAAACTCACCCTGGCTGTGTGCAAGTCGATCGGATTGCAAGGGCTTGATTTTCTTGAACATGAGGTCTCGTGCCTCTCGACTGCAGAATTGCGGTCCGCCTCGTCGGCGCTCAAGGAACTGCTAGGCCACCTGGAGAATCAGGGCATGCCAAACATCGACCAGCCCTTTGGACCTGAACTCGAAGCCATCTCAACGGCACACCTTCCCGCAGCCATCGCAGATGCACTCCCGAGCAGCGACATCGATGACGACACCGGAGACGTTCCGAGCTTCCTGGCATTCCTCGTTTCACTTCATCGTTCTGCTACTCGAGCCACGGACAGTGGAGAACGTCTACTTTGGTACCAACCTCAACCATGAGCCGCTGTTT
>CAYUFO010000150.1:0-4587 GCA_964443985.1 uncultured archaeon
GGTTGTAGATTTCGAAAGCCAGAGGCGAGCTGCCCTCGGAACAGACCTCGATGACGGTGGCGAGCACGAGCGTCACGGCAAGCCCGAGCAGCGTCGGCCCCATGTAGGCGTGGAAGAAGTCGGTGGGGACCCAGGCGCGGGCGGCGGACGCCAGGAGCACGCCGAAGAGTATCCACCAGAGCACCATCTTGGCGAGCGCCCAGCTCCCCCGGGCGACGCCGTTCACGTCTTCTTTGATGTTCGTCGCGTTGAACCGATACTTCCGCCAGCGTTCTTTGAGGTCGGCGCGGATCGAGAATCCTGCGTCCACCTCGTGCTTCTCGGTCTTCTCAAGCCTGCCCCGGGCGTCGAGGAATTGGTAGAGGAGTCCGGTGACGATGGCGATGACGATGGCCGACACCACCAAGAACAACGCCTTGACGCCGAAGAAGCCGAAAAGCAAAATGGTGACAGGGAGGTTCGCCCAGGGGCTTGCCAAAAGAAAGGCGACGATGGCGGGAATGGATGCACCCTTCCTGTAGAGCTCGATGGCGATGGCGAGGATGCCGTGGCTGCAGGCGCTCATCAGAAAGCCGAAGACGACGGCGTGGAATATCGTTTTCTTCTCGGCCTTGGTGAGGTATTTGACGATGTAGCTTCGGGGGACGAGATAATCGATGACGCCGCCGAGGACGAGGCCCAGGAGGATGGCCCACCAGATGAGGGCGACGTAGTCGACGAGGGCCTCGTGCAGGGGGGCGAGGAAGGGGACGTAGGCGCTGGCGACAAACAGCACCACGAAGACGGCGGACACGACATAGAGCCGCTCGTGATACCATCTTTTCGCGGCTACCGCGCACGTGGGGCAGGGCTCTTCGGGCTCAAGATCGTGCTCCGCTTCGAACTTCCGCACGCAGTGCTCGCTGCAGAACCATTTGCCGTGGGCGGGAATCGTCCCCTTCATCCCACAAATAGGATCGGTGCGGTCTTCGGCCATACGCGTCAGAGGCCCTCGGCCATCGTGTCGACGATGTCTGCGACCTCGTCTTTGAGGTGGGCGGGGAGTCCCATGATGTCGACGTCCATGAAGCCGCGCACGATGGTGGACGTGGCCGCATCGCGGGAAAGCCCCCGGCTCATGAGGTAGTGGATCTCTTTGTCGGCGATGCGGCCGACGGCAGCCTCGTGGCTCATGTCGACGTCCTTGTGGTCGGCAACGAGTTCGGGGATGGCGTGGATGACAGCACCATCTGATAAAAGCAGGCCGCGGCATTCGAGGTGGGCCTTGACGGGGCTGTTCTTCCCCTCCAATAGGCCCCGGGCGATGATGGTGGCGTCGTCGCGGGCGATGGCGCGCGAGACTATCTCCGCGCGGCTGCCCGCCCCCTCGAGGACGGCCTTGCCGCCGACGTCGAGGACGGACTTTTTGCTGGCGTAGAGGATGCTCGCGAGGTTGGCCACCGACTCCCGGCCCCGGCAGACGGCGGCGGGATACATCTGGATGTCTTTGAGGGGGTTCAGGCAGACGTAGTTGCTAGTGAAGGTGGCGTGGTCGTCGACGACGGTGACGGTTCGCGGCCGCACCCGCGATTCGGGCGCCCAGTTGTGGACCATGGTGAAGTTGAGGTTGGCGTTCTTTTTGACGAAGAACTCGGAGACGCCGATGTGCAGGGACTTCTGGACGCCCTCGTGGAGCGCGCAGCCGCTGATGATGCGGGCGTCGCTGCCCTCTTCGGCGATGATGATGTTGTGGACGCGCTGCTCGCCTTCGTCGGCAGATATCATAAGGCAGCTTTGGAGCGGGAAGTCGAGGTCGGCGCCCGGGAGGATGCGGATGAAGTAGCCGCCGCCGGGCTTCTCTTCGGCTCGCTTGGTGTATTCGTCCTTGTCTTCGGGGACCAGACGGCCGTAGTAATCGGTGAGCCAGTCGTATTTGTCGAGGGCGACGCGGATGTCGAGCATCTCGGCCTTGCCGGCGAAGGCGTCGTTGACCGAGGAGACCACGACGTCGTCATCGAGCTGCAGGAACGAGCCCGAGCGCTCCTTTTCCTCTTGTTCGAAGCCCGCCTTCTGGGCGGCGGCGAGTATCTCGTGGGGGACGTCGGAGAGCGTGCGTTTCTTCGCCGTCATCGCTCACGCTCCTTTCGTCCGACCTCGCAGGTGATGCAGTGGCGGTAGCCCGCGGTCTCAATCTCTTCGAGGATGCGCCGGGGGCTCTTGAAGCAGTGGATTTTGCCGTCGACGAGGACGCAGGCGTGCCTGGCCTCGATGTGGTCGAGGATGTGGCCCTGGTGGGTGATGATGAAGGCCGAGGCGCCCGTCTGCTTGAGGTAGTTTTGTATCTCTGCGCCGATGAGGGCGAGGCTTTCGAGGTCGACGCCCGAGTCGGGTTCGTCGAGGAGCAGCAAGCGGGGCTTCATGAGCAAGAGCTGCAGGACGTCGGCGCGCTTGCGCTCGCCGCCGGAGAACCCGACGTTGATGTCTCGGTCGAGGAAGGGAGTGAGCTGGAATTTGTCGACGGCGGCCAGCTCCTCATCAGATAGGTCTTCGTCGGGCTTCTTGCCAGTGCATATCTTGAGGAGGTCGCGGAGCTTGACGCCCGTGACCTCGGGGGGGTGTTGGAAGCCCACGGCCATGCCGAGCGTGGCGCGCTCGTCGATGTCGGTGCCGGCGAGGTCTTTTCCATTGAGGAGGACGCGCCCTTCGACGGCGTATTCGGGCAATCCGGCGAGCGCGAGCATCAGTGACGTCTTGCCCGCCCCGTTGGGGCCGAAGAGGACGTATGACTCGCCGCGCGCCACGTGCATGGAGATGCCGTCGACGACCTTGCGCCCGTCGATGGCGACGGAGACGTCTTCGAGCTCGAGGATGTGATCGGCCATGATGGTTTCAGGGGAGGGTGTCGTCGGCCCAGACGCCGTGGTTCTCAAGGTAGAAGCGCTGGGTCTCAAGGCGTTTGAGGTGGTCTTCTTCTTCTTCGACGAGCTTGAGGAGGACTTTTTTTGCCGCTTCGTCTTCGGCGTTGTCGGCCGCCTTGGCGTAGAACTCGATGCTTTTGAGCTCGGATTCGATGGCCAGCTTGAGGGCGGCGAGGTCGTCGGTGTCCCGCTCGATCGGGGCATCGGGTGCGACGACGTCTGCGGCGTCGACGGCATCCTTTTTGGCCGCCTTTTCGATGATGCCTTTGACGCGGTCGCTGACGTGCTCGTCGTCTGCGAGCCAGCCGTCGCCTGCCGCCACCGAGGCGCGCTGGCGTTCGAGGCGCTCGCGGTGGCGGCGCTCTTGGGCGGCAAGGTAGCGGAACATGGCGGCGCCGCGCTCGTCGGCGGTGCGTTGGGCGGCCTTCCGGTAGGCGTCTTCTTCTCGGGTTTCGAGCTCGATGGCGTGTTCGAGTATGTCTTCTGCATCGGTCATGGTGTGGGAGGGGTTAGTCGATTTCGAGGCTGAATTCCTGGTGGTCGAACCAGAAGCCCGAGTTCTCGAGGCTGTCGAGCTCGGCCTGGAGCAGGCGTTTGTGGCCTTCCTCCTCGCAGGCGAGGTTGGTGAAGATGTCTGTTGCGAGTGCGTCGCCTGCGTGCTCGGCGGCAGAGGAGTAGAGCTCGATGGAGCGGTCCTCGGCGTCGATGCCCGCCCGCAGGGCGTTGCGGTCGTCGAAGTGCTCGCTTTCGACTTTCTGGTCCTGGTCGGCGAAGACGTCGGAGCTGGTCTTCTTCCATGAGAGGACCTCCTCCTCGTGGGCGGATATCTCTCCCTTTGCCATGAGGACGGCTTCGGGCGCGAGCCACGAGCCCGTCTCTTCGAGGGCCTTCTTTTGGGCGGCGAAGGTCCGAAGGTGCTCGAGCTCGTCGTCGGCGAGCTTTTCGAACATGCGCTTGGCGCGCTCGTCAGCGGTCTTCCAGGCGGCGTCCATGTAGAACTTGTAGCCTTCCTTTTCGATGGCGAGGGCCTCGTCGAGTATGTCTTCGGGTTTCGTGGGGGGGTTTGCGGAGTCCATTTTTCAATCGAGGTTTAGATGCCTGAAAAGAATTCGTCGTATTCCTTTTGGAGGAGTTCCCGGTGCTTTTGCTCCTCGCAGACGAGGCGGGTGAAGATGTCCTTGTAGTCGCCTTCCTTGAGGGTGTCGGCCATCCGCTGGTAGGTGTCGATGGCTTGCTGCTCCTTTTTTATGGAGAGCTTCAAGGCCTCCTTGACGACGCCGTACTCGCTTTGCGGGGTCATCTGGAGGTCGGCGACCCATGAGAGGGTGCCAAGATCGTCGAGCGAGCGTTGCTTGAGGGTGGTGGGGTCGAGGTTATGCAGGAGTTCCTTGTGCTTCAATTCTTCGGCGGCCATCTTCGTGAAGAGCTCCTGGGCGCTTTCGAATTTGGTCTCCTTTGAGAGCTTGGTGTAGAGCGCGTAGGCCTTCTCTTCCTCGTGGATGGCGACCTCGATGAAGTGCTGGGTCATGTCTGCCATTTTTTTCTCGTGGTTAGTCGACGAATGAGAGCGACTCGGGGCCGAAGTAGCCGCGGGGATGCGCGCACGACGGGCACTTCTCCGGGGGTTCGGCGCCGGTGTGGATGTAGCCGCACTTGCTGCACTTCCAGGCGATGGGCGTGTCGCTTTTGA
>CAYUFO010000151.1:0-4548 GCA_964443985.1 uncultured archaeon
AATCCCCAATCCACACCCTTATCGTTAGCCCCCTCAATAAAAGCCAAATCAAAAGCTTCATCATCAATCAATTTCTGAGCAAATAGACTCTCTGACTTGCTATAATCGTGAATCTCCCCCAATAGGAATAACTCCCGGCTCTGCTCTCCTTCTAGAACTAACTTTTTACAAATCATAAAAAAAATTTTGGTATGTTACAACGGTTATAGTCTATTATCCCTTGTTAACTCTTCTGCTATTTTGTTTGCTTGTTCGATGACGAGGTCTGTTGCCATTTTTGCTTTATCTGGTGGGTAGCCGTATTTTCGCAGTTGTCGTTTGACTTGGACGCGTAGTTTGGCTTGTACGCTTTCTCGTTTCGTCCAGTCAACGGTTGTGTTTTTTCGTATCGTTTCTGCAATAATAACTGCAAGTTCTCGAAGTTTTTCGTCGCCAAGGACTTGTATGGCACTTTCATTATCAGCAAGAGCGTCATAGAATGCAACTTCCTCGTCGCTCAATCCCATTGATTCTCCTCTTTTATCGTCTTCCCGCATTTTTCGTGCGAGGGTGAGGAGTTCTTCAATGACTTGGGCGGTTTCAATGCTTCGGTTGTGGTATCGCTTGATGGTTTTTTCGAGGAGGTCTTGGAATGACCTGCCCTGAACGATGTTTTTCCTTTTCTTAAAGCGTATCTGGTCGTTGATGAGCTTCTTTAGCATCTCGTAGGCGAGGTTTTTTTGGGGCATCGCCTTGACTTCGAGCAGGAATTCTTCGCTGAGGATGCTGAGGTCTGGCTTGTCTGCGCCAACGGAAGCGAAGACGTCGATGACGCGGTCGCTGATGACTGACCGTGAGAGGATTTGTTTGATTGCAGTGTCATAGTCTGCCTGGTTTCGTCGCTTTGTCTCGGTGATTTTGACAAGGGCGGATTTCACGGCCTGGAGGAATCCGACGTCGTCTTTTATCTTCATTGCCCCGGGATGTGGGACGGCAAGGGCAAAGGCTTTAAGGAGGATGGTGACCGACTGTATGAAGCGTTTCTTTCCGTCCTCTTGTTGGAGGATGTGTTCCATGGCGTCGCGGATGACAGCCATCTTTTCCCTGCCGTCTGCGGTGAAGAAGTGCCGGTATTCGAAGCCGTGGAGGAGGTTGGTGGCGATTTCGTATTTTTTCTGCATGATGGCGATGGCTTTTTCTTGGTCGATGCCGGTTTGTTTTTGGTCTTCTTTGGTGTAGTTGGCGAGGGCTTTTTTGAGGTCGGGGGCGATGCCGATGTAGTCGACGATGAGGCCGCCTTCTTTTTCCTTGAAGACGCGGTTGACGCGGGCGATGGCTTGCATGAGGTTGTGGCCGACCATTGGTTTTCCAATATACATGGTGTGTAGGCAGGGGACGTCGAAGCCGGTGAGCCACATGTCTCGGACGATGACGATTTCGGGTTCTGAGTGTGGGTCTTTGAATTGGTCGCCGATTGTTCGTCTCGTTTTTTTGTTGTAGACGTGGCGGCTGATGAGTTCTTCGTCTGAGGCGGAGCCGGTTATGATGACTTTGATTTTCCCCTTCAAGGGATCGTCGTTGTGCCAGTCGAAGCGCAGTCGTGTGATTTCGTCGTAGAGGAGGCAGCAGATGCGCCGACTCATGGCAACAACCATGGCTTTGCCTTCTTGAACGCTTTCACGTTTTTCGTAGTGGTCGATGATGTCTGCTGCCATCTTTTCAATGGTCGCAGGACTTGACATAATCTTTTCGAGTGCCGCCCATTTGGTTTTGAGTTGTTCGCGGTGTTCGAGTTCGTCGCCTTCGGTTGCTTCGTCGAAGTTTGAGTCGATGTGGGGGATCTCTTCTGGTTTCAAGTCGATTTTGATGAGCCGGCTTTCGTAGTAGATTCTGACGGTGACGTTGTCTTCGATTGATTGTTGGATGTCGTAGACGTCGGTATAGTTGCCGAAGACGGCGGGGGTGCTTCGGTCTTCTTTTTCGATGGGGGTGCCGGTGAAGCCGATGAATGAGGCGTTGGGGAGTGCGTCGCGGAGGTATTTGGCGAAGCCGTAGCGGACGTGTGCGGTTTCGATGTCGTCTTCCCGTTTTTTGGTTGTGACTTTGGCTTTGAAGCCGTAGTGGCTTCGGTGGGCTTCGTCGGCGATGACGATGATGTTGCTTCTCTCGGAGAGCCGGGGGTATTTTTCCCGGTCTTCGTCGGGGTTGAATTTTTGTAGGGTGGTGAAGATGACGCCGCCTGATGAGACTTGGAGGAGTTCTTGGAGGTGTTTGCAGTTTTCGGCTTGTTTGGGGGTTTGGCGCAGTATTTCTCGGCAGCGGCTGAAGGTGGCGTAGAGTTGGTCGTCGAGGTCGTTTCGGTCGGTGATGACGACGAGGGTGGGGTTTTCGAGTTGGGGTTCGAGGATGACTTTTCCGGCGTAGAAGACCATGGTGAGGCTTTTGCCTGAGCCTTGGGTGTGCCAGACGATGCCTGCGCGGTGGTCGCCTTTTTGGGCTTTGAGGGTTGAGCCGATGGATGCTTCGACGGCGTTGTATTGGTGGTAGGCGGCGAGTTTCTTTTGGAGTTCCCGGGGTGCGTCTTCGTCGGGGGGTGTTGCGTCGTAGGTGGGGTTTTCGAAGACGAGGTAGTGGCCTATGAGGTTGAGGAGGGTCTTTTTGGCGAACATGCCTCGTGTGAGGAGTTCGAGTGAGTTGAGGGATTCTTGTTTTTCGCCGTTGATGGTTTTCCAGGCCATGAAGCGTTCATAGGGTGCGGTGATGGTTCCTGTGCGGCTGATGAGGCCGTCGCTGATGACGAGGATTTCTGTGTATCGGAGGAGGGCGGGGATTTCTGTTTTGTATGTTTGGAGTTGGTTGTAGGCGCGTTGGAGGTCTGCGGCTTCGTCGCCGGGGTTTTTGAGTTCGAAGACGGCTACGGGGAGGCCGTTTATGAAGAGGACGATGTCTGGTCGGCGGGTGCTTCGTTCTTCTTTGACGGTGTATTGGTTGACGGCGAGGAATTCGTTGTTTTCTGGGTGTTCGTAGTCGAATAGCCAGACTTTGCCGTGTTTGATGGTGCCTGTAAGGTCTCGGTATTCGATGTCGACGCCGTCGGTGACGTATCTGTGGAAGATGTGGTTGTTTTCGACGAGGTTTTGGGTTTCAGCTCGGAGGACTTTCTTTAAAGCCTGTTCTCTTGCGTCTTCGGGGACGTCGGGATTAATACTTGCTATTGCCTGCCTTAGCCGTTCTGCGAGGACGACTTCCGTGTATTTTCGCTCCTCATGAAGGCCGCCCTCGCTGATGTCGGGGCCAAAGAGGACTTCATATCCCATGTCTCGGAATATGTCAAGAGCCGACTGCTCAACCTCGTCTTCGGTGATGAATGCTGGCATTTCTAAAGATCTATTTGGTTTGCGTCCTTTATTTGAGTTGCTCTTTTTTCAGTTAGTAGTTTTTGTGGACCCTCTCGGGGGTGGAGTTCGTCGCTGGGAACATATACGGGGGTTTCTCTTAGGGTCATTTTTTCTACCTGCTGCATGGCCCCACCCTTTACACCAGATGCTACTACAATAACAGCTTGCGATAATCCCGAGGTTATTCTGTTTCTATTGGGTAGCGTGTATTTGGTGACTTGGGTTGTGGGGTGTTGTTCACTGAGGAGGACGCCGTTTTTGATGATGTCCTCAAATAATGCCTTATTTTCGGGGGGATATGGTCGTAGGATGCCGGAACCCAATACGGTAATTGTTTTTCCACCAACAGCAAGCGCACCTTCATGTGCGGCAGTATCAATTCCCAGAGCGCCCCCACTTATGATGGTTACTCCTTTTTGGGCCAAATCTTTGGCTGCTTGTTGAGCCCACTTGCATGCCTCCACATCTGCAGACCTAGACCCGACGATGGCTATCGATTTTCTCGTGTCTAAGGAGTCGAGGTTGCCTTTAGCATAGAGTAGGGGTGGTGGATTAATGGCTTCTTTAAGCATAGGGGGGTACAGGGGGCCGGTGTAAGTGATAATCTCGATTTTATTCTCTTGGCAAAGCTCGTACGTCTCCTTTGCCGTCTTAAAGTCGGTTGCGGCGGGAACTAGTTTTTCAAGCATTGATGGTTTCAGGCCTGTTTTTGATTCAAGCTCTGAGATATTGGTTTCGGTTAATTCTTTGAGTCTCTCTAATGAAGAAAGGAGTTTGAGTAGTGTTACTGGGCCTGCCCCTTTGACGTCTTGGATGCTGAGGAGCCGAAGTTTTTCTTCTCTGTCTTCGCTCATTCTTGTTCATCCTCTTTTGGTTTTTCTGGAAGAAAAAGCATCCAAATCGTTTCTCCGCGTAGGGTGTGTTTGCCGCTGGAGTAACCTCCCAGATTTTCTGCATATTCTTGGGCTTGGCTTTCTCGGTAAAATGTATTTTCTGGGCAGTCGATGCGAGTCAGGGGTTGTTTAAATCTTCGTCTAGTTGGTGGGGAGGATACTCTTTTTTTCGCTATTTGTTGTATTCGAGTTATCGCGCTGTGAAATGATTCCTCTGGTTGGATGTCTCTTCCCTCGCCTGTGAGCCCTAATACGAGTCCGAAGACGCGGTATTTGGA
>CAYUFO010000152.1:0-4542 GCA_964443985.1 uncultured archaeon
GACGAATCCGGCTGGAGCAGCTGTGAATTCGCAAGCGACAACTGCAGCGAAAACTGTCATTCCTGCGAAACCATCGACGAGTGTCTCGGAAACGAGAGCTTCCGCGACCCCTCAAACTCTTCTGCGAGCGGTTGTGCCTGGGACAGCTGGGGATGCTTCGTCAAGATGCCCGGCGCCGAATGCGACTGGGAATGCCCCGCATGCACCAATGAAACCGACTGCCTGGGCAATCCCGACTGCGCCTGGAAGACCGTCGAATACAACGACACGAATTACAGCTACTGCAGCTTCGGCTTCGGCGGCAACTGCAACGTCGACTGCTGGGGCTGCGCGAACGAATCCAACTGCAACACGTCGGCGACCGGCAACTGTCGGTGGGTGAACGACCCCATGGGCGGCCACTGCGAATGGTCGGGCGGCGGCAACTGCTTCAGCTTCTGCGGCGACTGCGGCAGCGAAACGGACTGCAACGGTTCGAGCCAGGACTGCCAGTGGACGAATCCGCCCTGGCGCGACGACGGCGGCTACGAGTGCATGCAGTCATGCAGCGACGACCACTGCTGGAATTGCTTCACTGAAGGAGAATGTGCCGCCCTCAACGGCAGCTGTGAATGGGACTCTGAATGGCAAAACTGCTATGAAGTCTGGGAACCAGATTGCGCCACCAACTGCTATGATTGTGGGGACCAAGCTGGATGCGAGAACAGCACCGGCCAAAACAGCGGCGGCGCCGGCTGCTGGTGGGATTCCCAATGGTATAGCTGCCAGAGCGCGGCGTGGGATACCTGCGACAACCTCTGCCACGCCTGCAGCGACAACGCCAGCTGCGAAGACGACAACCGCACTTGGGACTGCACGTGGGTCGAAGAAGACCAGTTCTGCTATGAGCCCCACGAGGCCGTCGACTGCGGCGTCCTCGCGCAATGGGACTGCGACCCCAACCCCAATTGTCAATGGGACTATGGCGGCGGAGAATGCCGCTCCTACGGCGGGAGCGGCGACCTGTGGCAGGAATGCCGAAGCCAGACCAGCCAGTCCGAATGCAACTGGCGCGAGCAATGCTACTGGAATCACTCGAACCTCACCACCGGCCAATACTGCGTCTACAAGTGCCGGGCCAACAGCCAGTCACAATGTGAAGCCGTCGGCGACTACTGCTTCTGGGACTGGGGCATGGGGCCCAACGGCAACTGCAGTTACGAGTTTGGTGCGGGTGGCTGTTATGCCTTCCCCACCCAAACCGAGTGCCTCACCAAGGCTTGGTGCACTTGGGATTCGGACGGTAATTTCTGCGTCGAAGAGGGGCTTAGCTGCGGTCCCGGCCTGTGTTACATGTGTGCAGACGAAACAGCCTGTGGCGGCGCGAATGGCTGCTACTGGGACCAATACAAAGATGAATGCTGGGAGGATGGCGGCGGCTTCGACAACAGCCCCTGCCGGAACGAAACCCTCAACCAGACCCAATGTGAATCCATCGTCGGATGCGCCTGGCTTGACGATTTCGGCGGCGAATGCGACACCATGATGCCCTGCGAGGTCATCGAGGACGAAGACACCTGTCACCACGTCATCGGCTGCACGTGGAACGGCTCAGAGTGCATGGAGCGCTGCGACAGCCACGAAACCCAGTCGGAATGCAACAGCGACTCAAGCTGCAAATGGGAAACATTCGACGACAACAAAAGCGAATGCATCCCCTTCATGACGTGCGGCTTCAACTACGACCAGTGGGTCTGCGAGGAGGACCCCGACTGCAACTGGGACTACGGCATGCAACAATGCATGAACACGCCCTACTGCGAGGGCCTCGGCGACAACCAGTCCGCCTGTGACGCCGACCCGAGCTGCGTATGGGACGCCAACACCTTCATGTGCATCCGCTATTGCCGAAACATAACCAACCACTCATTGTGCAACGCGTCTGCGGGCTGCTTTTGGGAACCCATGATGCAGGAGTGCCTCGCCAAGATGCCCTGCCAGACCATCAACATCTCAAACCAGAGCGGCCGCGACCTCTGCAACGCCGTCGAAAAATGCCAATACGATCAATACGGCCCCAACGGCGCCGGCTGCTACCAGATGGACGAGATGAGCTTCCAAGGCGGTGTCAACTGCGACGGCTTCTACGACCAGTACAGCTGTGAATCCATGGGACAGGGAGAATGTCTATGGACTGGATATCAATGCGTCTCCACGGCCGGCGGCACGAACCCCGAATGCTTCCAGGACTGCGGCTTCTGCTACAGCCCCTTCGACTGTGAAGACCTCGGCCCCGACCTGAGCTCGCCTGCGGGCAGCGACTGCGCATGGAACTACGAATACGCCTACTGCTACTGGGACTGCGAAGACGCCACCAGCGAAAACGACTGCAACAACAAGCCCGGCTGCGAATGGGACGGCGGCGAAAGCCAATGCGTCACCTCCGGCACCGGCAACCCCTGCGACGACAACTGCTTCAACTGCTGGGACGAGGGGAGCTGCATGGCAAGCGACACCAACTGCCAGTGGAACTGGGACAACTGGATGTGCGCAAGCAAGGACTGCGACATCAAATGCTCCAAGTGCGGCGGCGAGCAATCGTGTGCGCAAAGCAAGGTCTACAAATCCAAGAACTACAGCTGCGTGTGGAACGAGACCAACCAGAGCTGCAGGCAGAGTGCCTGCGCCGACGACTGCCGAAGCTGCTTCAACGAATCCGACTGCAGTGTCTCGGCGGCGGGCTGCTACTGGGACGAAGGCGCCTTCGACTCGCGGCGGAAATGCAAATTCCTGAACGAATCCAATTCATCGCTTGCCTGCGACTACGGCTGCATATGCGACCAGGAGTGGGAGTGCTGGGAGGCCCTCGCCCGCTGCTCGTGGTTCTGGGACGAGTCGCTGCCCAACGACGGCTACTGCTACCGCGACCTGTGCGCCGACAACTGCTCTGCCTGCAGCCAGGACTGGATGTGCTGGGGCAACCCCAGCTGCAGCTGGGACTACGGTACTGGAGAATGCGTCTACGGCAGCGGCGGCAACCAGTGGAGTTGCGCCAACGACTGCTGGAGCTGCGCCAACGAGATCGACTGCAACAACTCGAACGCCACCGGTAAAATCACCAGCCTCGGCCAGGAAGGCGGCTGTTCCTGGGCCTTCGACCCCTGGATGCAGTCCTACAACTGCCAGGACTCCCGGTTCATGCCGCGCTGCGAGAACAGCGACCCCTATATGTGCTTCGACCCGGAAAGCAACTGCTCGACCTACACCGACTCGGCGGCCTGCGAGGCCGACAGCTCCTGCATGTGGGACTACATGATGGGTGAATGCATGCTGCCCTGCCCGCCCGTCGACTGCAGTGCCTGCAGCGACGACGAGGCAAGCTGCGTGAACGGCAGTCACGTCCTGCCCTACATGGGGCCGTGGGCGCCCGCCTTCAACATGTCCTGCGAGTGGAGCTACGACAGCGGCTTCGGCGGCTACGTCTGCAAGCAGGCGGGCGGCGGCGGCCCGGGCGCCGGCTGTCCCATGTATGATTTCACCAGCCGCGCGACCTGCGAGGCCAACGAGGGATGCTCGTGGGATTCCGTCACCGAATTGTGCGACCCCGACATGAGCCAGCTCCCCTGCGCCTATTTGTGCGCCAACTGCGGCAATGAGAGCGCCTGTGAGGGCAATCCCGTCTGCACATGGGACAACACCAGCCAGTCCTGCTTCGAGGACCAGGCGAACTTCAACTTCGGCGGCAACTGCGATAGCCAATGCTTCGACTGCTTCAACGAGGACTCCTGCAACGGCAGCGCGGCGGGCTGCAAGTGGATTGTCGACCCCTGGGCGCCCCCCGGCAGCCCCGGCGGCTGGTGCGACTTGAACACGACGGTGACCTGCGCGGATGACTGCTTCGCCTGCTGGGACCAGGACAGCTGCGAGAACGTCGGCCAGCCCAACCAGCTCATCAGCGAGCTCATCCAGAAGGACCTCGCCATCCTCGAGGCCAACTGCTCAGCCATCGTCGACGAACCAAACTGCACCACAACGCCCGGCTGCGAGTGGAACGTGAGCGAATGCGTCGCCGCAAGCCAGAACCTCACCGGCTGCGAATGGGTCTCAATACAAACTTTTCCTATTTCATAAACCATGTAACTCATATTAACCAACTAAACATGCTAACAATTTCTTTTGAATGTTTCCTTATGAATGAATCAAATGGAATATTTTAGTTAAATAACAAAATTCAACAACATCATAAGCTTTAAAATGAGTTTTTTAAATTGGAACTTAACTAACGAGATGTCGTAAGGAATCGTTAGGTGATTATTGTGGTAAAAAGTATGTATTCATATGTAGCTGAATTTTGGCGAAATAGAGAATCTCCAGAGTTCATTGAATTAAGTAAAAAGAGGATAATTCAATGGAGAAGAGAAGGAGCACTGGAAAGAATTGAACACCCAACCAGAATTGATCGAGCACGAAGTTTAGGCTACCGAGCAAAACCCGGATATATAATAGTTCGCAGCCGCGGCGAAAAGCCCGTTTGTATGAAATAGGCGCGCTGCCCTACGCGTT
>CAYUFO010000153.1:0-2597 GCA_964443985.1 uncultured archaeon
GAGGACCTATCTCTACGAGAACACCGAGGAACAGCGCATGTATCTCGTGTTTAACGTCTTCAACGCCTCAACGGATGTCGACGTGTCCGGCGTCGGTTTCTACATGGTGCAAATCAACCCGTTCTTCCCATTGCCGGGGTATCACTACTGGGGTACCCCCATCCTCAACGACACCCTCATGGTAAGCGACCCCCCGCAGCCTGCGAGTGCAGGATGTCGATATATGCTTCTTTCCAGTGAAGATGCCCTTGGATGCGGATGGGGTGCCGGCACGCCGATCGACGGGGCCTGTGAGGGAAGCGTCTTCGCATATAATTCGACCGCCGTGAAGATCTGCATTTTCCCGACGCACGGAGGAATCTCCGGGCTTCCCGCGTGGGTCAATGCCCAATGGTTCTGGGTGAACGCCAATGGCGACCAGATACCCCTTGACCCTTCGGCAGAAAACTCTGAGCCTGTCTGCATTACGTATCCTTAATAAAAGCTGCGCGCGCTATTTATACGGTTTGAGCTGCAATAGGTTAACAGGTATGCTCCTCTCCAGGGGGGTGTCGTGATATCATGGTTCGGCGTCGTCGCGGTCAGCTGTTTACGTGGGATTTGATTTTTGCGTCGGCGTTGTTTTTGTTGAATCTCTATGTCGTGATCTATTTCTGGGAGGCGAGCGTGTCGGGCATCACCGCCGACCGGGCGGTCGTGGACATGGGCTGGAAGGTGGGCAGCGTCGGCGAGAAGCTGGTGCGGACGTTCGGCAGTCCCCCGGACTGGGAGGCGGCGTCGGAGCCGGTGGCGCCAGGCGACGTCGGCGTGTTCGGCTTGGCCGAAGATGAGGTGCTCTACGGCACGCACCATGCCCTGAACCGGGTCTTGGATCCCGACAAGGTCGTGAAGTTTGCGGCGTTGGGCCGCTTTGCCGAGGACGACGACGCGTCCTACGATGAGACCCGCAAAAGGCTTTTAGGGGGCGGCCAGTATGACTTTTTAGTGTCGTTTTCGTGCGTCAACGAGTCGTCGGTGGACTGTTTCGGCGGCCTGTTCTTCGACACCGTCGAGTCGGGGAACGTGACGTGCAGCAACGGCTTCAACTTTCAGATATTCAACAATCGGACGTTCCAGTATCGGTGGCTTGAGGCGGAGTCCTTGCTGTCGGGCTACGTGTGCTGGGACTGCGAGGGTTGTCCGGAACCCCGCTGCAACCATCTGGGGGGGTTGACGCCCGAGAACTGCAAGGGGAACTGTTCGGTGTCCAATGACACGTCGGTGATGCTGTTGCCGCACTCCCGCGACGTCTGGGAAAGCGACGGGTTTGACAATGGGGCCGGTGACGACGGATTGCCGGTGGTGCCGTTGACGGCGTCGTTTGCCGACGACTACAGCCTGTGGGTGCGGGTGCTCGACCAGGAGAACTTCCACAAGAACTATTCCACCGACCACCACAACCTCTCGCTGTACGTCTATACGCCCAACGCCGACGCCCTGCATTTTGCCAGAAACCTTTCCGTGCTCCACGACACCTCGGAGCAGGGGTCGTTTCAGTGGTACAAGGTGTTTCACCGACTGTATTTCCCGACGGCGGGGTCGTATCCCCTCGCCGTCATGACGCCCCAAAACTCCACCGAGTATGGGCTCCCCTCCGACTGGGACGTGCCCGTCATCGACGCGTTTTTGTTCACCAACGACAACTTCTACGATCCGAGTCCGCCGGCGAATCCGCCGGTGGGCAACCCCATCCGAAACAAGAGCTGCGTCGTGGGCCGGCCCGTCGACCTCGCCGACCCCTATCTCACCGACGTCGTCTCCGACTACAAGTATGCCGTGTTTTCGGGGCGGGGTTTGGAGGAGCGGGTGCTGTCGGACCACGAGGTCGAGGTCAAGGTCGTCTTGTATCGCGGCGAGGCGCCCGTGATTCCGCCGTCCACGACGACGACGGTTTACGTGGAGCCCCCAAAGGAGCGTATTTGGGTGGACTGCTACTGCGAGCGCCCCATCGCCACGGACCCCGGCGAGATCTTCTGCGACGGCGGCGACGTCGTCGTGGAGCCGGGCTCCGTCGAGGCGGAGTTGGCGGCGCTCCAGTGCGGGTCGGGCGGCGACCCCGACCGCCTGAATCTGACCGTGTATTGGGACGGCTTTCACAACTACGACGACAACGCCTTTGCCTTCTGGCTGGACGGCGAGCCCACGGGCGGCAAGGGCTTGCTGGGCGTCTGCGTGTCGCAGATGCCCGAGGGCGGCGACGCCTCTCCTTTGGAGTTTTATGCCATGAATTGTTCGGTGCCGTCGAATTTCAGCGGCTTGACGGGCGGCGTCCACTACCTCGACGTCGTCGGCGACGACTCGCGGCTGGGCTACTGCGGCCCCGCCGACCCCGACGCCGATGCCGCGCTCCTCAACGAGCCCGTCGACCTCGGGGAGGGCTGCATTCCCTGGTTCAACAACACGTGTCGGCAGCCTGCGGCCAAGGATCCCGCGGTGGCTTGTACGGCGGAATACGACGACGTCGAGCGCATCTTGGATTTCGACTTTTCTCCCAAGTCCATCGACTTGGAGGACCCCGAGCCCTATGTCCTCGCCATCAATTTCACGTGGCGGGGCAG
>CAYUFO010000153.1:2607-4508 GCA_964443985.1 uncultured archaeon
GTCCTACGACGACAACCAGGTCAACTGGGGTCTGTATGCGGGCCTCGGTGCCGGCGGCAGCGACGACTTCCGACACATCGCGAACTGTTCGTCGACCAACGAGTCGCACGCCGAGGAGGCGGGCGAGAAGTATTATTATGCCACCGACGGCGAGTTGACGTTGTGGCGCGACGAACTGGATATCACCAGCGACATCGGCTACCAGTGCTGGGATCTGAACGTGACGAGCTACGTTGCCGCAAACGAGCGCGAGCACATCGCCTATCCCTTCGTCTTTGACCGGTTCCAGTATGCCGGCTTTGGCGATCCCTACGTCGTTGAGCCCCACAAGCAGCTTCGCATCCGCGAGGGCAGCTGCGAGCAGAACGCGGCCACGAATCCCGTGGGCACCTTCACGTATCCGGGCGGCATCGGCAACATCCCCTTCACCGTGTCGAATTCTTCTAGCGTCTGCAATGACAACGTCTCCTTTGACAACTGCTCCGAGGTCGGCGTCGTCATGGACGTCACCGTCCCCCCCGACTACGCCGGCAGCAGCGGGCCGTATTTCTACAACATGAGCTACTACTGGGACTATCCCAGCGGCGAAGACCCCGGCGACGACCTCTTTGACCTGTACGACGACTACAGCCACGAGCTCTGTGACTGCCGGCTCTATGACCCAGTGGAGGACGACACCTGCAATAGCCACTCCCACTACCAGGATATCTATTGTAACAGCTCCATGGAGGACCGCATTCCTTCCCATTACTTTCCCCTTCAACCCTTCGATGCTGGCTTCTGTGGGGCAAGCTACGGGAGCGTCTACTGCTCGACTGGATGGTCTACCTCAGAGCCCTGTGGCGTATCCATCAGAGCGCACGGTGGAAAGAACTGGATGGCGATGCTCACGAATGAGAGCTTCGATAGCCGTGCGGGACGGGTCACCACCTATGTCGACCCAAGCACTTCACCGATATGCAGTTATCCCCTTGGGGAAAAATGGGGTATTCTTCTCAACGCAAATCACTATGATGAAATAAACGACAACTGGGCGGCATTGCTCATCTACTTCGACGTCGCAAACGACCTTGCCGATTTTCGCTACCTCGATACCGGAGATCCCAATTCCTTAGACAACGTCCACGGTCTTCGCATGGATGACCAGGGGGCTCAGATTAGCTCCTCAATGTGTTATGACGAACCCGGAAAGAACGGCAGCTTTAATCTGACGCCCAGTGCCCACTGGCTCGGTACACATGTATATGATGTCGAATGGTATCTCCCAGAAAACAAGGGGGATGACTGCATCCTCTGGGTAAACGGCCAACAGACCTGTGTCGGCCAATGCCTGCAATATGTCGGAAATCCGAGCTATCACCAAGCACAAAACGGTCCCATGGGCTACCTCGCCAAAGGGGCATGGTGGAAGAATCATGGCTGCTCAACAACCTGTTATTGTAGAACATGGGGTGGTTGTGATACAGGAGATAATCCCACGCGGTATACTGGGACCCACGCTGTTTTCACCGATCTCCTCCTCTACCCGGAAGACAGCCCCTTCCTCGACGATCCACCTTCCGCAATGGTTGGTGTCAACCTCTCCATCGAGCTCGTCATGCCGGAAGGCGGCTTTGTCGCCGAGGAGGGCCCCTACTATCCCTTCGACATGCTGCCCGACTACTACGACCTTGTCTTGACGGGAGAAGGCTACCCCTTCGGCGTCTGCGACCTCGACGAGGGCAGCGCCGACGACTGGCTGGCGGTGACGCCCGGCCTCGTCGTCCGCGAATGAGGAGTCCGCTTTCCGCCGACGACGTCAAATAAGCCGAAGACGTCGACGAACACCATGTTCGCCCGCACCAAGAGCATGAAGGCCACGCCCTCGCCCGCCGCGAGCCCCAGCATCGAGAAGACGACCT
>CAYUFO010000154.1:0-553 GCA_964443985.1 uncultured archaeon
AACACCGACCTCATGATTGGCCTTCCCGGCCAGGACTCCGACAACTTCTATCGCGACCTGGAGAAGGTCGACGCCTTCCGCCCTGAGTCGCTGACGCTCTACCACTTGAGGCTGAAGTCGTCGACGCCGATGTATGCGCTCTACACCGACGACCACGGCATGTTCCCCGGCGAGGAGGCTTCCCTGCTCTTCGACCTCATGTTCCGTGAATACGCGTCCCTGAGGGGGTATTTCGAGGACCCCGCCAACTGGTTCAACCGCCACGAAGACTACGTCTACGGCCACCAGATCGACAAGTGGCAGGATACGGCAGACCTCCTCGCCTTCGGGCCGTCGGGCTACTCCTACGTCGGCGGCGTCCAGTATTACAACCACCATGAGCTCGGCGACTACTACGGCGCCATCCGGAAGAAGAGGCCTCCGCTGTCGATCGGCATGAGGCTTTCATCCGACGAAATCATGCGCCGCTACATGATATTCGCCATCAAGACCAGGGAAGGCATCTCCAGGGAGGCCTTCTCAAGGCGCTTCTCCATGGACGTCGACGAGGAGT
>CAYUFO010000154.1:563-4462 GCA_964443985.1 uncultured archaeon
CCCCGATCGCGTGCGTCTCACGCCCAAGGGCATGCTTTTCTCCGACGAAATCGCCCGCCGATTCTACTCGCCAACCGCCGAGGCCCGCGTGGCAGAGCACTTCAGAAAGCACGGGCTAAAGACTACTACCTAACTATATCGTTTCTATAGTTTTCGCTTGCAGTTGCGTTGATTTATAAAGGGAATAGAGATAATCGTTTGATGTCCAATATCCAATTGGAAAGTAAGTGATAGGGGAAAATGGGGACATCATTCAATAAGTTGGGGCTAATCATCTTATGTTTTCTTTTCATCGCCCTTATAGCAGGTTGTCTCGACCAACAAACAAATTCTTCAGTAGTTAAAGATGAAAGATGTACTTGGACGCAAGGGCATTGCCAAGCACTCGTCCAAGGTTACTACTATAATTATGACACAGGGAGTTGCGAGCACTATGTAGGGAGTGGTTGCGATTCACCACCATTCAAAACAATTGAGGAATGCCAAGGGGTATGTGGATGAGCATTAACAGGGACATCCAGTATATGCTCATCAATATTGTTATCCTTACTCTTCTTTGCACCCAAGTCCATGCATATGAACATTCTCGCATGACTAGGCGACCCGAGTTGAATATTGTAGCGGAAAACCCCCTAGAACTTGATCAACCGATAGAAAAGAGGGGTAGGGATGGGTATCTCCTAAGTCCATCAGTGCCAGAAATTGACAAAGTAGTTTCAACTTCGTTACTGAATAAGCTAACAGGCAATACTACTTGTACCAACCCGGAGTATTGTACCGGCCAAGAATATTGGCTTGTGTTCTATTTCAAGGATAATCTCTCAAGTGAAAATGTTTTTGATACGATACCTTCTCCTCAGAAACAGAGAATAGGAAATAAAATCAAAATCAAAGACTGGGGCTATAATCTTTTTGCGGATGAGTCAAACAATAAAAGCTTATGGCATACTGCTTTTCTTTCGGGAGTCACAAACATTCAGGATGTAATCCCCCAGAGCTTGGTAGAGAAGATTCAAGAAGAAAATCGATCACATCAAGTCTTCATTTATTATGCGCCCCCCCTGACAACCGAGAAAATCAATGATTTAAAACGTTCAGGTGTGGAAATTGGAAAGGAATACCCACAATTATCATATATGAGGGCATTAGTGCCGCAAACTGCTCTTGATGATATTGTCGAATTCGATTTCGTTGTGAAAATAAGGGATGCAGAGGTCAAGATGCAACCACTGTTACAATATGCGAATCCTATGGTGTCTGTTGATGAAACGAAAAATATTTGGTTTTCGAGTGGATTCAGTCCGGAATTAGAAGGCTACAATGTAAAAGTAGCCATAGTTGATACGGGGTACAATTATTCCTCCAACCCCTATCTGAAAACTCCAATCACAAAAAATCATTATCGGTGGGGTACTGACAATGAGGATATTACTGATTACAATGGGCATGGGACGCATGTAGCTGGAGCTATTGTAAGCAGTCATGTAAACTATTCTGGCATCGCACCAGGTTCTGACTTAATATTTTTAAAAACAGAAGATTGCGGATATCCTGATCCAGATCAGTGTATAGACTACCTTGAAGATGCAATAATTGATTGTGCAGATACATACGACGCAGATATATTGAGTCTGAGTTATGAACCACTAATATCAGATGGGGTGAATCTAGAAGGCACTGATGAATGGGACCAAGCCGCAGATTATGCTGCGAGGGAAGGAGTAATCATATTTGTGGCGGCTGGGAATGCTGGTCGAGGAGCAAACAGTCTCGCAGGATTAGCAGATGCTAAAAACGTAATAACTGTTGGGGCTACATCCCATTGGGGACTGCCAGCCATTATGGATAGTGGTGACCGCGATATTGTGACAGGGTATTCAAGCTCAGGAGATACTAATGATGGAAAAGGGAGAGATAAACCAGAGATTGTAGCCCCAGGAGGGGATAGTGATCTAGGTGGTACTGTCTGTTTAACTGGGGCATATGGGTTAATATCAACAAGGGCTGGGGGGGATGATAACTGTGCGATAAATCCCACTGATTATTTCATCAAGATGACGGGGACGAGTATGGCAACTCCCGTTGCTGCAGGCGTGGCTGCGTTATACCTACAGGGGTATCCAGAGGTATTTGATAATCCAGATACTCGTGCCGCTCTTATGAAAGCAACACTCATGGCTTCTGCCGTAGATGTTGATATCTATGACGATCAAGCAGACAACTCCAATGGCCTTATCAGCGATGAAATGGGTGCTGGAAAAATCGATATGATGAATGGATTTTACTATGTTGACAATGAATTAGAACTGGATTGGGATGAAGGAACCGTTAGTCAAAATACGGAGCAGAACTTCACAATTACTCTCCCAGTGAATGTTAAACATTTAAGGGTTATCGTTGCTTGGTCTGATCCCCCGACAGATAGTACTGACCCAGACTATGGAGCAATAATAAACGATATAGATATCCAATTACACCCTCCAACAGGTTCGTACTATGCCTCTTCTTCTTGGTCTAATGCCTTTGAGAAAATTGATGTTGACGACCCAATGGAGGGGAATTGGACAGTGCGGGTTCGGGGGTTAAGCCACTTTGGGGATGACCCTCAACCTTTTGGTCTTGTGTACTTTTACCATACTGGTGAGCCCAGCCTTACGTCCAGATTCATTTCCCCACCCTCAAGAGTTGACCTAAACGATACTTTTGATCTGACAATCGATGTGTACAATAGAGGTAAAGAAACGGCAACGGGAGTTGATGTTGACCTTGTTTTTAATTCATCAACTTTCTCACTAATCTCAGGAAGTGACTCTGAACTTCTTGGTAATATTGGAGGATTATACGAACATCGCCAGTACACCTGGACATTTTTAGTAAACGACTCTGCAACGGGGGGCCAATATACTATTGAAGCCACAGCCCAAGATTCACGAGAGAATTTAAATGAAACAGTATCAACCAATATTGTGGTGGGGGGGTATGAGATTGGATTAAACCCCCTCAGCTGCCCAAGCCAAGCAACTGCAGGGAATAATGTCTCACTAACCGCCGAAGTTGAAAACCTCGGGGATTTGACCGCAAATTCCGTTAACGTAACCTTACAAACACTTCCTTCGGGACTATCAACGTCAGATTCACTTCAAAGAGTAATATCCTCTATCCCCAAGGGAGGAAGTGAAAATGTTACATGGAATATCCAGACAGACCCAACACCAAACATATATGCATTAAATGTCAACGCCGGAGCAAGCGCTTATGGATATACCTCCCAAGCTTCAAGGGGGGCATGTGTAAACACTGGATTAGACCACGCCTTTTGCTTCCAGAACGGATGGAATCTAATCTCACCATATCGAAACATTACGGAATGAAAACAGAACAACTATTAAATTCAAAAACAGCAGGCTTGGTGGCCTGGATATCCACCCTTATCCTACTGGCCGGTTTTGTTTCTGCTGTGCCTGCTTTTCCCATGACGATTGCAGGTTACGCCGAGATTAATGGCGAATTTGCACCAGTTGGAACGCCAGTCATTGTTGAGTCTGTTGAGGATAATCAGTCGGTGGGAGAAACCAACGTGACAGAGAATGGTGTGTACATCCTCACTTTGAATTTTGAATCCCCCCTGGATTCCGGAGACCACTTACGATTCATCATAAACGACACCTATGTACTCTTTCCCTCAGCGGGGGAGATTACTGCAAGTTCGGGCGCCCAAGAGACGAATTTACTCCTGAGTCTGGGCATGCCCGTTACAATGATTTCTAGCCATTACCCCAGTGAATCCAATCCGTCAGTGGAGGAGGGCGAATCGCTCAGTTTCCATTTAGACGTAGCGGCTCCATTACCAGACCTTGTCGAATATGAATGGCAGTTAGATGGGGAAACACAATCAACCG
>CAYUFO010000155.1:0-4428 GCA_964443985.1 uncultured archaeon
AAGGTAGACGACTTTGCTGGTCTGGGTGTGCCATTGAACTATTCTGGACCCGCGTTTGGAGCCGGGGTGGTAATCTATAAACTGTCGAAATGAGGTGATCACTGATGAAGACCGCGAACGAGAATATTGATGGAAACTGCGGATTCCTTAAAGGATGCAGTAGCAGACCAGCAGCTCGATTTGAGAAGTCACATCTGGTATGCTGTTTTGTCCTAACGATGTTAGTGGCGCTCCCAATGTTGGTCATGAACCTCTCTTGTGCCTCCCGCTCGACATATAGAAGCAACTGCCGTATCGGCAGTGCACCCAATTCAACAGCCGCATGGTCTAATGAGCGTCCTGTTTACCCCGCCGGTGCTCTTGCAACGCGCGCTATGAGTGCAGATTTTGACGACGGTCCGTACGACGCAAAAAGTTGTGGTGAGTTCATCGTGCAAGTCCTAACGCCTGTCTACGTAGAGCACGTTCGTTCAGAAGAATTCAACCGATTTCAGAAAGAGTTGCAGAAAAAGACCGCAAAATCCGTCAAGAAGGGTGAGCCTCTGCGACCGGAAGATTCCACATTCGTTGATCCGTTTGGTGAATTGAGTTCATATGTTCAGACTGGCAGCGAGTATATCGCAACGGTCACAATCGTTGTGAGACCGAAATACGGGGAAACATCCGGGAGTTTCTTCAGAAACATATTCGCCGGTGCTCTGGCCAATGCGACCAAGACCAAAGCATCCACAAAGACCACTCTCAAGTTCAAAGGGAATCTCTCTGGAATGACACTCCTTAGGAATGCTGATTCTACGGAATGTGACAGAGGGAAGATCGTTTCCTACATTCTGGACATTTACCACTCAGATGCAAACACCGTGAGTGCATTTGTCGACGGAGCGTCAACGACTGTCGAAGGCAAGGACCAGGCAAACGGGGGGATATTTCAGTTCGACCCAAGTGTTTTTCGACGAAGCGACGACGGATGGCCAGAGATCACTCTTAAGTTGTTTGAAGCTAACCACGAGGATGAGCCACTGTTCTTCAATATTAGTCAGAAAAACGTACGAAAGATATGGGAGGATTTCGTCCCATACTATAAGGCAATAGGGATAATTGACAATGACGCTTCGTGAATCACTCAGTTGCCCTAAAACCATGGGCCTAGCAGGTTGCGAAGAAATCTTTGAGTGGCATGAGAATATGTTGAGAGCTCGATAGGAGGCGGAACAATGCGAGCTATAACTATGACCATGGCTGTCCTTTTGCTAATGTTAGTCACTAGCACAGCACTGGGGTTTCATTTTCCGTGGGATCAAACGATCTGGATGCCAACTAACGATCTTAGATCATCGAGTTCCTTCTACCAGCTCCTTGATGCGAATTCGCGAGGGTTGATGAGCATGGTGTCGCCGACTCCTCTCACTGGCCTTTCACAAGTTGGCAACTCATCGAACATCGATTTTCAGTTGCCGCTATCATTGCCGGCTGTCGAGGATCTTTCTTGGCACCAACAGGTGGCGGCCCCTGCGATGTCGCGATTCTCGACTTCAACAATCGTAAATGGTTCATCGTCTTCGTTCAGACCGACGCTGGGCCAGACGTTGGCACGCACTAGGAGCCTGCGCGAGCTCCAAGCCGCTTGTTATTCAGTCGACTGGGAAAATCGCCTCAGGAGTCGCCATTTTGGCGGTCGACAATCGGCTTTGACGCCGCAGTGGATTGGATCAGATCTAGTGGTTGTTGCGCGGACAAATCCTATACAGTCAGAAGGTGTGCCTGCCGTCGATAACGCAACGAATGCAAAGGAGACAGGACGAGCGCAGCAGTATAGTTGGGAAACTCCTGGTGCCTCACCTGCTGTAAATGTGGGAAAGATACTCTGGGGCTTCCACAAAATTGCGAATGTCCCGATTCAAAGGCAGTTGGAGTTTGATTTCAGCAATGGGACAATTACTGATCCTTTTGCGTATGCGGACCGAGCAGACTTCGCGATAGCGAGCTTGAGTATGTTAGGAGCATTCAACCAAGATGTCAGGCAGCTATACGATGATCCAAGTCAATTCAGTATTCTTAGATCTCGAGTGATGGAGACTGGGGTTCAGATTCTGACAGATAGGTTCTTCGCCACACGAGGTTATCCCGGTATAGGGTTGATGGCTCGAGGAGCATACAGTGTCGCTGTCGATCCTTCCCACAGAATCACGCCGGACCGAGCAGCAAATATGCTCGACGGATTCGCTGCGCTTTGCGTATCTTTTACTCCGGCAAGCAACCTAGCACCTATTGTACCCCCAAGCCTTGCAATAGCTCGAGAAATCACCTATCCCATTTTTGAGCGCGCCGCCTTTGCACACATTGGGCCGCAGCTTGACTATCAGTTGAGATCCCAATACGCAAACTCCATTCGGAGCGGATGTTTTTCAGGCTCTTACGAGAGCTTTAGAAGTTTTGTTCAGCCGACGATGGTTACCTCGATCAGAACAATGTCAAGTGTGAGTTATCGAGTCCAAACCGTCAACGGATACACGACCTTTACGAATTTCCAGTCATATAAACCGCCACCTGTCATCAAGACGGAAGTAAAGGTACCAACGGTCTTCGGACTACCCAGCTATTAAAGAGTTGTCTGGGGGAGGAACTATGAGAACCGTTCGACAGTTAATCTCTCGCGGCATATTAACCATTATATTCCTACTAGTTCTCTGCCATTTTTCTGTGCTTGCGGGTGACAAAGATGAGATGAGCATGGTTGTCAATGTTATTCGTCCTGAACCCACGAAGACAGTAGTTTCCATGGTCGTGTTTGTTTCTGGGGGGGGTGCGCAAGAGGACAAAATCATTCAGGATGCTTTGGTATGCCAATTACGTGACATGAAAAAGGACGCAGTGAGTCGCATTACGCTTGAGAAACTGGTCGCTAAAGACTTTGAGAAGTGGGCAGCTAGCTATACAAGTGACTCTGCAACTGCTGACGACCAGTATAACACGGACGAGGCTTCCATCGCGCGTCTTGCGGGTGCTGATGCATACCTGAGTTGTTCGATATCTTATGGTCGGCTGCACGGGGCCAGCTTCGATTCCAAAGCCAATATCAGCATAGAAAAAGTAGTCGTGGCTGCCGTCTCGTTTCACCTCGTTGAAACCTCCTCAGAACACGTCATTCTGGAAGGAGTCATTGCCTATGAGATTGGCGCCAACCTTGCAGATGCAGCCAGTGATCTATGTGGTATCTTAAAGCAGAATGGGCAATGGTAGCGAGCTCAAGGGCTGATAGAAGAATGGTCATTGGGTGGTTTGCATACTCCTGAATTTGGAGTGCTTGCGCAGACATATCTGAATGATGTTTCTCGCGACTTTGTTGGATTGAGATGCAAGCCGCATCGATATAGCGAATGTTTCCATATTATGCCAACACCGCCTAGACCCGTTAGGATTTGACTCCTTGGCTCCTTTAAAACAGTCTACTCCTGGCCTGTGTACCCGAGCATCTTGTCTTCGTCTGGAATCCAAACTCTTCGTGTTAAAATCGGACCACAGGTTTCTTGGGATATTGATTGGGTTGGTATGTTACTTGTCTTAAAGCATAAACGAATTAGAACTTGGGTTACGACAGTAATTGTATTGTTCTTAGGTGCCTTGATTTCGGAAATTATTCAGTTGTTCTTCGGTTGATCTGTTTTTCTCCGTATCCACATGTGCTCAATCATCTCATAGTATCTTTTTCACCTCGTCAATCGGAAGAACACTGCACTTGCCATAGGTCACTTCAGGGTATCATAGAGACTCAGTATCCTTCCAAGGTAGTACCAGTCTCCACCTTGACGGACAGCGCCAACCTGCCTGATGGATAACCTTTCAGGTTGCCTACAGTCTCGGCCGCCTTGACTGCGAAGACCCAGCCTTTAGTCCGCTGGACAATTATCAGCCCGGGCTTCTTGCTACTCCAGCCCTCTATGCTATTGAGGAATCTCGAAGTGGCAAGCCAGCGTAAGCCGCTTCAATTATATACTACTCGCTGGAGAAAGGGTTCAAACATATGAACCTCAATAAAGCTGAGCTAATCGGCAATCTCGTCGGTGATCCCGCCGCGAACAAGCTGCCTTCGGGCAAGCCAGTCGCCCGCTTCCGACTGGCCACGTCCTGGAAGAACGGCAAAACGGAACAGTCGCGGCTCTTGACCGAGTACCACGAGATCATCGCTTTCGGCAAGCTGGCCGACGTGGCCGCCAAGTACTTGAAGAAGGGCGATAAGGTCTACGTCGACGGCCGCCTGACCAACCGCAGTTGGCAGGACAAGACGGGCGGCAAGCACAGCCGCACCGAGATTGTGATGCAGAATCTGATAATGCTCGGGGGCAAGAAGAAGGCCGAACCGGAAACGGTCAACGACGACGTCGTGGTCAAAGAGGTCGATATCGACCTCAAGGGAGAGGGGGTTTAACC
>CAYUFO010000156.1:0-4403 GCA_964443985.1 uncultured archaeon
GCGTGCGACGTAGACGTGGATCTTCCAGGAGAGCTTGGCGGGTCCGGGGTCGAGGATGCCCACGCATTCGAGTTCTTCTGTGATGTAGCCGGTCTCTTCGCGAAGCTCGCGGACTGCGGCGTCTTGGGGGTCTTCGCCGTCTTCGACGATGCCTGCGGGCACCTCGACGGTGAACGCGTCGACGCCCATCCGGTACTGGCGCACGAAGACGACTTCATCGGCGCAGGTGACGGCGACGACGTAGACGACGTCGGGCCCCTCGCTGACGTAGTAGTCGTCGAGGACGCGGCCGTTGCCGAGGCGGACTTTCTGTTTTTTGACGGTCAGCCACCTGTTTTCGAGCACGACGTCCGTGGCAATGGTCTCCCACCGTTTCATCTTCGCTCTTTTAATGAGTCGCTCCTCCATTAAATAGCACAATCGCACAGTCGCCATGACCACCGAATCCCTTGTCCTCGCCGGGATGGCATTCATAGTGTTCGGCGTCCTCCTCGTCGTCGCGGGCATGCTGATCGCCTCGCTTGGGGGGCAAAGCCAGGACGGCACGAACGTCCGCGGCGGAGGCGTCGTCTTTTTGGGGCCCATCCCCCTCGTCTTCGGCACCGACCGGGGCACGACCGTCACGGTCGCCGTCTTCGCCCTCATACTCATGGCAGCCTACTGGATATTCTTCCGCCGCTAAACGCGGGGGCGGCCCTCTGACGAAAAAGAGAATACTCCCTTTTTAGTATCTGCATGCCATATCCTACTATCATGGATGCGTATCCTCCCTCGTCAGGGAAGAAAAAGGAGACCGTCGAGGTGCCGAAAAAAGTCATCAACGACATCCTCGCAAGCTACCACGGCCTTGAAACCGGACTCGAAACACTCGAAGTGCTCTCCAAGCCGGAACTTCTTGAGGACATCGAGGAGAGCCGGCGGGATATTGCGGCCGGTCGGCTCCATGACCTGGCTGCTTTCAAAGAGATAGTGGGGTAGGCTGGCGTGGCCTCGCACACGCCTCGATTCACCTCGCGGTTCCTGAAAAATGCAAAAAAGCTAAAAAGCCCCCTCCGCACCAAGCTCGAACAAGTTGTCCACGACATCATCGACGACCCCCGCCGCGGAAAGCCCCTCACTCACACGCTCAAAGGGTTGTGGTCGAAGCGCGTCGATGGGTTTCGCATCATCTACGAGATTCAGGACACCGACATCGTGTTTTATGCCTTTGAGCACCGGCGAAACGTGTACAAGAAGGTCTGAACATGAAGCTCCTCGTAGACGAAAAAGGCAAATCCTACCTCGTGAAGGGGGTGGACGACTTCCACACCAAGTACGGTTTCGTGAAAAAGGACGACATCAACGCCGCCGAGCCCGGCGAGCGCATCACCAGCAACACGGGCCGCACATTCACCGTCCTTGCACCTTCGTTCGTCGACCGGCTTTCCAAGATTCGGCGCGGCCCGCAGACGATGCAGCTCAAGGACGTCGCGCTCGTCGCCGCCTACACTGGCGTCGGCCCTGGCAGCGCCGTCGTCGACGCCGGCAGCGGCTCGGGCGTGCAGGCCCTCTACCTCGCCCACCTCGCCGCGCCCGGGACGGTGACGAGCTACGAGGTCCGCGAGGACTTCCACGAGCTCGTCAGGGGAAACGCGGAAAAGGTCGGCTGCGACAACCTCGTCCTCAAGCACGCCGACGTCTATCGGGGCATCGGGGAGCGCGACCTCGACCTCGTCGCCCTCGACGTTCCCGAACCCTGGCTCGTCGTGCCCCACGCCAAAGAAACCCTCAATGTCGGCGGCTACCTCGCCAGCTACAGCCCGTCCATCACCCAAAGCGACCGCTTCGTCCGAGCCTTGGAAGACGATTTCAAACACGAAACCTTCGAAACCCTCCTCAGGAACTGGCGCATGGACACCGTCCGCCCCCACACCCAGATGCTCGGCCACACCGGATTTCTCACCATCGCACGGTGGCTGGGGCGGTGAAGGTGCATTGTCTGGTGCCTGACACGCGTTTCGCATCGAATCGCGGGTTTTGGTCCGTGGTTTCTGGTATGGTGTTGGGTGAAACGACGGGGTGCGTTGCCCGGCCTATGCATCTTTATAGAATCGTTAAGTTTTTATAGTTTGTTTCCCCAATACAATCCATGACTAACGGGTGGTCGGTCCAGTGAAGGATTCACATCACTATCGCGCACTCGGCATCCTCTGCGTCTTCCTCGCCGCCTCTCTGGCAACCGGCCACACATTGACGGCCATGCTGTCACCCTCGGCGTCCCTTGACCACTCCCTCCTCGGCTACGGCACCGGCGTTGGCGAATCATCATCGTATGCCGCCCGAACAGCCATCCACGACCAAGCCACCGGCATCCATGAAAGCGAGAATTTCATCCTCAGATTGGGGCCGAGCGCAACAATGCATCCCATCAATGATTCAACCACGACGTCCACGACAACCTCCACCACCACCTCAACGACGAGCACCACCTCGACATCCACCACCTCCACGATTCCCGATAATGGAAGTATTGTCTGGGATGACATCGATGAGTGCGTCATAGACGGGAATCGCACGTTCGACTCAGTTTCGATCATGGCTTCCTGTAACGTCTCCGTTCAATCGGGCGCGTCGCTGGCGTTCACCAATGTCTCTTTTACAATGAATCTTTCCGCCGACGAGGAATATGTCTTTGAGGTCCTTGCGGGAGGGAGTATCTCAACCGTTGATTGCCTGCTCAACACGTCCGATGAGTCGTATCACTCGGTCCTTTACCACTCTGGAAATGCGTCACACGTTCGCCTAGATCTGGCAGGATATCGCTCGTTTGACCTCCGTCACGCCGGACAAGGCGCCACGGTCTACGACGACCTGTCGTTGCGGGGTCCATACACCTCGTTCACTGGATTCGACGACGCCGATGTCTTGGTGAAGCATTCCAGACTCCCCACGGACTGCAGCGGCTATCTCACCTACCATTGGCTGTATGATTCGGCCACGCTGCGCTATGACAACACAACCTATTGTCCCAGTCACGGTTCAAAGTATATCGGCTTCAATGGCTGTGACGGATGTCAATTGCTCGGCGAGGGCTTTGGCGGAAAAAGCAACGAGCCGATAAACGTCCGACTCCAAGACGACGATTCGGGGGTACTCTCCGGATTCTGGGATCTCTATGACGAGGAACCCGTGACCTGGTATTACGGTTCCTCGAATGGCACCCTCACACGCATCTACCCCCTGTGCGGATATCATGATGCGGGAGTGACGCCGATCTCTGCAGGCCATGTCATTGCGGCATGGGTCGATGGCCAGTCAATCGCGGCCCAGACCACGAATGAGTCGGGCTGCGTGGCGTTGCCGGTGTCTGTCTCCGTGGACACCTGGGAGGAACCCATTGCCTTGTCCGTCGATGGCGACATTCAAAGACACGTTTCCTTTGGCGTCGATACCGTTGAATCAGATGCCTCCGGGTCCCTCGTCGGTCTCAGATTGGATGATGTATCATTCGAGAATCAACCTCCTGAACTCGATTCGTTCGACAACATCACGGTCAACGAGATGGCGACGGTCTACATCGTCCCCGCGGCCTCGGATCCCGACAACGATCCGTTGACGTATGCCATCAATTCGACATGGTTCGGCTGGAATGAGTCGTTGCAGCGTTTCAGCTGGAAGACGGGTCCGACGTCGGCGGGGGAATTCGACTTCCTCGTCAACGTCTCCGACGGTGTATACGCCGACGAGGAGAGCGTCCACGTCACCGTCAACGACAAGTGCACGTCATTCGACAAACGAAACTGGTGCTGGGTGGGGTGCACGTGTCCAATCGTCGATATTGATGACCTCGAGGATATGTCAGCCCTCGCCTGACGGAAAAAAAAGATTCGATTAAAACTATGTGGGTATGAAAAATGAAAAAGGGTAAACACACGACACACACTTGGACTTTGCTACTCCTCCTGTCGCTTGCGATGGGGGTCTGCGCGCAGACGCCGCATCTGCTGTCGCTTTCCGGATACGTCACCGACTCGAACGGGGAGCCCCTATCCTCCGCCGACGTCGACGTCGCCATCTACGAGGAAGCCACGGGAGGCTCGCCGGTGTGGAGTCAGAGCTTCCCCGCTGCCATCGCAGACGGCGTCTTTGACGTCTCGCTCGGCGACGATCCCGGCCTGGAGCTCGACAACACCCTGCTCTACTACTATGAGGTGGCCGTCGACGGCGAGGAAGTCGTCGGCGACGCCAACGGCGGCCGCGTCGCCTTTTACCCGGGCGGCGGCAGCCACACCCACACCCACGCAGCCGAAGACATCGCGGGCGGCAGTCTCGCAGTCGATGACGTCGACGCAGCCGGCACCGTAACAGCTGCCTACTTCGCAGGCGACGGAAGCCAACTCACCAACCTCCCAACCTCGGGAAGC
>CAYUFO010000157.1:0-4389 GCA_964443985.1 uncultured archaeon
GGCGACGCGCCGCTGGCCGCGCCGACCCCGAAAGGATTCCTCGAGCCCGAACATGATGATGAAGTCGAATAGGAATACACAGCAATAAAAAGGGAAGACCTATTTTTCCACGATGGTTTCTTCGACTTTCATGCCGAAGTGTCGGCCGGCGTCTTCGACGGCTCCGAGGACCTCGTCGCCTTCTTTGAGGTGGGCGACGGAGACGTGGTTGCCGTCTTTATCGACGAGGTTGATGGTCTCCGCGTTCTGGAGGATGGTCTGCACGGCTTGGCCTTCGGCGGTTTCGGCCTCGACGAGGAGGAGCGGGCGCTTCTCTATCTTGACGCGGCCGACGCAAGCGGGCTTGGCTTCTCCCTTGGCCGACACGACGAGGACGTCGGCGCCCGCTTTGAGCTCGGATAGGTAGCTCGTCTTGCCTTCGGGCACCTTGATGTAGGCGTGGACGGCGCCGGCGTTGACACGGAAGGGCCTGCTCGCCACGTATTCGGAGTCGAGGCTCTCGCTTGCGACAAGGAAGAAGCCGTTGCTCGCCGAGCCGATGAGCATGCCTTCGCCTTCGGCCATCATCGAGCAGGTGTCGACGCAGACGCGGTCGCCCATACCCACCTGGGTGACGCGGGTGACGGTGAGGGGGATGAGCGAAACGCCTTCAGAGGACAATCTGGTGCGGGCGTAGTCGCCCACCTTCTTGACGACGGCAGGGTCGCCGGTGGCCAGCACGATGCCCGAGACGCCGACCTCGAGGGTCTCGAAGACGAGGCGGGCCTCCTTCTCGTCTGCGATGCGGGCGAGGAGTGCGCAGTCCGTGGTATGGAGCTGGGCGATGAGGTTCTCCAGGGGGATGACCCGCCAGTCCCTGTTGTCGACGATGAGATAGCGCAGAGAGGCGCCGAGCTTGGCGGCGGCGACCTCGTCCTGCTTTGAGGATATCTCCACGTACGCCGCTTCGGTGTCAGGTGATTCGGTATCGCCTGCGTCGATGCGGGCGAGGTCGACGTCGACGTCGCCGGCGAACCCGGCGACCGTGATGTCGGCGAGCTTTCGCACCTTCGCAACGTCGTCGCGGTCTGCGAGTACGACAGAGAACCCGGATTCGAGGGCGGCAGTCACCACCGTTTTCCGCTCCCCCCAGTCGGCTCCCTGGGGGTCTATCCACAAAAGCGAGTCGGCATCCGCGGCCATCGCTCATATTTTACGCAGGCAAAGCTTTAAATAGGGAACCGGAATATAGATTATCTCTTTATTGCACGGCAAACCAGTTACCTGCACGGCGAAAGAGCCAATTCTGGACACGAGGTTACCACCATGGACCTATGGGGAGAAATCGGAAGCACGGCCGGTTCCATCTACACGTCGTTTCACGGCAACGGCCCGACGTCGATGGCAGCCATCAAGAAGAAAGTCAAAACCAATGCGAGCACCGAGCTCGCAATCGGCTGGCTCGCCCGCGAGGGGAAGGCCCGCGTCGAGAAGAGGGGGAAAAGCCTCACCGTGGAGATTATACCCTGAGGCTAGTCTTCCTCTTTTTTCGCGGCCTTGAGCACCTTCCAGAACTTTTCGGTGACGACGAAGAAGGGTCGGCTGGGGTCGTTTCCCGCGATCTGTATGAGGCCCTTGTCCTGCAGTTCCACGGCCGAGCGGGCCAGGCGCAGTTCGCTCACCCGTAGCTTTTCTGCGGCATCGCGGGAGCGCACCTTCCGTTTCTCGGCGATAAGACGCAGGAGGTCTTTGGTCGTTCGCGAGTCGAGCACGGAATATTGCTCCTCAAGGATGTCGCTGTAGGTCTGCTGCTGCTCTTCGCGCTCCTTTTTGCGCTTCTTCTCGTATTCCTTTTTCTCCCGCTCCTTCTGCTTCCATTCCTCGTCCTTCTCGGGCTCCTTTTTCTTTCTTTCAAGCGAGACGTAGACTAGGAGTATGAAGACGACGACGATGACGGAATACACGGTCTTGGTGTGGACGAAGGCGTGGGTCGCGCTGGGCACGAGGGGCTCGGCGTCGAGCGAGTCTATGATGCCGTCGCCGTCGGAGTCGGGATTTCTGGGGTCCAATCCGAGCTTCTCCTCGTAGAAGTCGAGGATGCCGTCGCCGTCGGAGTCGGTGTCGCGCTCCCCGAAGTAGTAGGGGTTCTCGTCCACGGAGTCGATGAGGCCGTCTCCGTCGCTGTCGATGTTGTAGGGGTCGAGGCCCATGAGGGTCTCCTCGTAGTCGCCGATGCCGTCGCCGTCGGAGTCCCGCTTGTGGCCGAACACCAGAAGCCTCGTGCCGACGCCGACGATGAGCTCGGACCGGTTGTCGCCGTTGAGGTCGGCGATGGCGAGGGGAGTGGCGGCGGCGCCGAGACGGTAGTCCCAGAGGATGCTTCCGTTGCCGGCATCGACGATATAGAGGGTGTCATCGTCTGACACGAACGCGATTTCCTTTGATAGGTCCCCATCGAAGTCGGTGACGACCGGGGGGCCTTGGATGCGTTTTTCGTGCTGCCACACGAGGGCGCGATCGGCATCGTAGACCGAGAGGTAGCCTACCCTGTCAAGGAGGAGCTCTGACGAGGTGATAATCTCCAGTCGGTTGTCCGCGACGACGTCGGCCACGGCGGGTATCACCGTCCTCGAGCCACGAAGCTCTTCGTAGCTACCATCGGCGTCGAGGTCGGCGTAGGTCGTGTAGCTCCCGCTTCGCAGCAACGCATAGCCCCTTTCTGCGAGTTCTTGGCTGGTGAGGGCCTTGCGCCTTCCGGCGGCGTGCAATATTGTTCCGCCCACACCGATGTCGAGGATGCCGTCGTCGTCGAAATCGGCGATGACCGATGAGGCGCCGATGAGGGGGATGCGGGTGTCGTAGGTCCACTTGGCCGTGCCGTCATGCTCGAGGAGATAGATGAGCCCCTCTGTCGTGGCGAACGCGACCTCGGGAAAGTCGTCGCGGTCGGTGTCGCCTGCGGCGGGCGAGGCGGAGACGGCGCCGTCGGCATCATAGCGCCAGGCGACATCACCTAACGGCGTGAGAGCGACCATGGAACCCTGACGCGTGCCAAAAACGAGTTCGAGATTCGAGTCGTTTTGCTCTCTAAACCGCTCAAGATACGTTGCCTGGGCAAGCTGGAGCAATCCCTTTCTTTGGGAGGCGGTGGCGGCTACTTTGAGGTTCACGGCGATGGGCGACGTCGATATCTCCTCTTCCCCCTCATACGCCCAAAGAAGGTTAAAGTACCGATAGGAGTCGATGTGGGAGGGGCCGGTGTACGTGCCGGTGTGGCGGGCGTCGTGCTGGAACATGGGCCAGTCGCCGGCAGAGACTGGCAGGGCAAAGGCGACAAAAAGAACCAACAGCCACGCTACCCTCATAAGGAAAGATTAGCCGGGCGCCAATAAAAGCTCATTTCTAGCCGCGCTTTTCCTTGAGGGCAGCCTGGGCGGCAGCAAGGCGGGCGATGGGGACGCGGTAGGGGCTGCAGCTGACGTAGTCGAGGCCGACCCGGTGGCAGAACTCGATGCTCGCAGGGTCGCCGCCGTGCTCGCCGCAGATGCCGACCTTGAGGTCAGAGCGGGCGGCGCGGCCGCGCTCGAAGCCCATGGTGACGAGCTGGCCGACGCCCTCCTGGTCGAGGCTCTGGAAGGGGTCCTTGGCGAGGATGCCTTTTGCCAGGTAGTCCTTGAGGAAGCGGCCGGCGTCGTCGCGGCTGTAGCCGAACGTCATCTGGGTGAGGTCGTTGGTGCCGAAGCTGAAGAACTCGGCCTCCTCGGCCAGCTCTCCTGCGGTGAGGGCGGCGCGGGGTATCTCTATCATGGTGCCGACGCGGTATTCGACGTCGGTGCCTGCGCCCTTGATGGCGGCTTTGGCGGCCTCCTTGATGACCTTCTTCTGCTCGCGCAATTCGGCGACGGTGCCGACAAGCGGCACCATGATCTCGGCGACGACGTCGTTGCCCTCCTTCTTTATCTTGGCGGCGGCCTCGATGATGGCGCGCGACTGCATGGCCGTTATCTCGGGGTACGTGATGCCGAGGCGGCAGCCGCGGTGGCCGAGCATGGGGTTGAATTCTGCGAGGCTTTCCACCTTCGCCTTGATCTTCTCTGCGGGGACGCCGAGCTCGTCGGCCATCTCCTTCTGGCTCGCGTCTTCGTGGGGGACGAACTCGTGGAGCGGCGGGTCGAGGAGCCTGATGGTGACAGACTTGCCCGCACAGGCTTTGAAGAGCTCATAGAAGTCGCCGCGCTGGATGGGCAGGAGCTTGTCGAGGGCCTTCTTTCGGCCCGCCTCGTCGTCGGCGAGGATCATCTCGCGGACGGCCTTGATGCGGTCGCCCTCAAAGAACATGTGTTCGGTGCGGCACACACCGATGCCTTCTGCGACGCAGTCGAGGGCGACCTTGGCGTCCTTGGGGGTGTC
>CAYUFO010000158.1:0-4387 GCA_964443985.1 uncultured archaeon
CTGCGAATGGGACAGCCAGAACTGGTTCTGCCGGCCCGCCGGAGCCCAGGTCGAGGTCTGCTTCACCCCCGAAGACGACGACGACGACGGCCTCGTGAACTGTCAGGACCCCGACTGCGGCATGGCGCCGGAGTGCGGAGGAGGCGGCTCCGAAGGCGAAGGCCCCATGGGCCTCGACGTGGAATGCTGGCAGTGGGACGCCCGCGAAGGCGGCAACGAGAGCGTCTGCCAGAACTACACCAACGGCACCGCCACGGGCTGCTGCTGGCATGACGAGACGTTCACGCTGGGGAACGGCACCCAGGTCACCGAGGGCCTGTGCGACCCCTGCTTCAACAACAACTTCTTCGCCGGCATGGAAGAAGGCGCCCCCATCCCCTTGGGGCCGCCCGACGCCCCCTGCAACGGCGACCCAGACGACGTCAACGACCCAGACCAGGACTGGATAGACCTCTGCGACGTCGGCATCCGCGAGACCGACAGCATCCTCGGCTTCGTCGCCCACGTCGTCGACATGCCCGGCATGGGCTACGAGGGCACCCAAGACCTCGTCCTCTGCAACTACCTATACCCGGAAAGCGACAACCGCACCGGCAAGTACTACTTCTACCTCGACACCGACACCGACGAGTCGACGGGCTGCGACAGCAGAGACGGACAGTGGAGCGGCTTCGAATACGAGCTCGCCTACATCGTCAACCAGTCGGTGAACGGCACCGCCAAGGAGACCCGCTGGGCCAAGCGCTGCAACAACGCCACCGGCAACTTCACCTACAAGAGCGCGACGATGTCAGGCAAAAAGGACGAGACCTGCCAGCACAACGGCGTCTACCTCGCCATCGACAAAGGCGACCTCGCAAACCTCAACAGCGACTTGCGCATCTGCGCGGCCACCGGCAACGAGTCCACCGACGACACCAACCCCGTCGACGTCACCGACGAGTGCGTCTACTACACGCCCGGCGCCGTCGACTTCACGCCCCCCGACTGCTTCGCCGACCCCACCAAATGCGGCAGCGGCTTTGCGGGCGACTACTTCAAGGGAGAAGACTGCGTTGCGACCCCCGACGAAGTTGACGAGGACGGCGACGGCCTCGCCGACTGCGCCGACCCCGACTGCTTCTCGCAGCCCTGGTGCTCAGCCAGCTACAACTGCAGCGCAGACACGAGCTATCCCGAGACCAAATACACCACCGTCGACCGGTTCAGGACCAAGGCCATCGTCAACTGGATGAACACGGAGCCCACCCGGGGCAAGGTGCGCTTCCACGGCGCCGGCAACCGCTGCGCGGGCAACTACACCAATCACAGCGAAAGCGACGACTTCAACAACTTCCACAGCATCGAGATCGACGGATTGACGAGCAACACCACCTACTACTACAAGACCTCAAGCTGCGACCAGGCCTGCAGCGCCAACGGCACCTGGCAGCCCAACTGCGCCATAAGCGGATGCCTCAACTTCACCACCCGCCTCGGCGACCCCAACATCACGATGGGCTACCAGTACCAGCCGCCCACCCAGAACCCCAGCAACCCCTTGGGGCGGCTGTCCATCCTCATCGACTGCGACGGCGACGGCATCGCCGACTACAACGTGACCGGCGGCAACGCCACGGCCAACGAGACCAAAAACAACTGCACCATCGAGATAACCAACCCCCGCTCGAGCCAGCCGTGGTGCATCAACGTCTACGGGGCCAAGATAAAGCGCGGCCTCGTCTTCGAGCTGACCGGCGCCCTGTTTGCCAACAGCACCAACGAGTCGAGCAACGAGACCGACTTCGTCGTGGGACTGGACACCCAGAAGTGGAACAAGATAGTCCAGAACCTCGGCGCCACCCACATCGGATTGTGCCTGCCCAACGACGGCGGTCTATCCGTCTGCGGCGGCGCCCCATGCAATTCGAGCGACGACTGCAACGAGACGAACGCATCCCTCGTCAAGTGCGACAACGCCGCCGCCGCCTGCGTGGACGTGGGTTCGTCAAGCGAGGTCACCTACTGCGACGCAGACGAGATCGACTGGAAGATTCCCGCGTCGCTCGGCTTCTCGGTGTACGGCCTGAGCTCGCCGCCGATGCCCGGGACGACGACGTCGACCACGACGACCGCGTCCGGCACGACCTCGTCCTCGACGACCTCGACCTTGCCGACGACGACGTGCCCCGCAGGCGACTGGTGCCTGCCCGACTACATGTACAGCGGCTGGAACCTCATCAGCCTCTCCTTCGTGCCGTAGCGCGAAAGGAAACGCTCCCCCCTTTTTTTCCCCTTCAGGAGAGCGTGAGCCAGTCTTCAATAGCTTCCGAGAACCTTGAGAAACGACGTCTTTTCTCCAAGCTCGGCAAGGACGCCCGCAATACCCTCATCTGCGAGCTCGCCTTCGAAGTCGACGTAGAAGAGGTACTCGCCGAGATGGCGCCGCGAAGGCCGGCTCTCGATTTTGGTGAGGTTGATACCGGCATCGGCGAATACCCGTAGCGCGTCGTAGAGGCTGCCGGGCTCGTCGGGCACGGCAAAAATGACGGAAGTCTTTGAGCCCGTCTCCCGTCGGTCGCGGGCGATCACCAGAAACCGCGTCTGACTGGGGTCGTCTTCGATGTCGCAGGCAAGCACGGCAAGGCCATGAGCTTGCGCCGCCTGCCGGGGGGCGATAGCGGCGAGACCTGTTTTTTCGCGGGCCATTTTGGCCGCCGCAGCCGTGCTCGAGGCAGGCTCGCTTTGCGCTCTCGGAAGCGATACCTTCAGAAAACCGGCGCATTGCGCGAGCGCATGCGGATGGGAAGCCACTCTCTCGATTTCCTCCAACGGCTCGTCCCGTCGGGAGACGAGGCACAGATGGATGTCTTCGATGGATTCCCCGACGACGGCGACGTCGTGGGACAGCAGGAGGTCGAGGACGCGGTTGACGCTCCCCTCAAGCGAGTTCTCCACCGCCACGACGCCGTACCGTGCCTGCCCTGATGCGACAGACCCGAAGACGTCGTCGAAGGACGGTTGATACGAAACCGAGCAGTCCTGACCAGAAAACAGCTTTTCTGCCGCGAGCGCGCTGAACGTGTGCTCGGGGCCGAGGACGGCGACCACCGCTCCGCCCTGTGCCCGAGGAGCGCGTGGAACGAATCTCTCTCCTCCACCGGGGGCCTTCCCGGTCTGCCGTCGCCGGCTCTCGGAAAATATCTCGCGGTACAGGCAGGCGATAAACCCTTGCCTGAGCCCGCTAGAAGACGACAGCTCTTCGATGATGGCTTTCTCGCGCCCGGCATCCCGGATATCGTCTCCTTTCTGGCGTTTGAGCCCACCGATGTCGTCGGTGAGCCGCATGCGTTCCTCGAGCAGCTCGACAATCCGTTTGTCGATGTCGTCGACTCGTTCGCGCATCCGGGTTAGCTCGTCCATGTCGCCTTTTAAGTCTCGCCCATAATAACTATGTGTGCCTTTTTTTAAGAGAAGTTTATTTATAAACCACTCCCTTCCGGGGGGAGTGGGATAACGACCATGAGCAGACGATTCGGGCGGTGGAAGAAGGGACTTGTGCTGGCCGCGCCCCTCATCCTGGCCCACCCCGCCCGGGCCCAAACCCTTGGCAGCTCACCCCAGCCCACAGCCCTTGTCGCCGTCACCGCAGTCAGTCTCCTCATCGTGGCGGGCGTCTTTTTGCACCATCGCCACGAACGGCAAAAAAACGCCAAACGCACTGCCTACCAGCTTGCGTGCATCAAAAAGGAGATTGAAACCCCCCCCGAGGACGCGGCCTACGCCGAGGAGTTCGAAGCCGACATCGAGGGCCGCAAGACGCATTTACGGGCGATGCTCCTCGAGATGGACCGCGGCCTGGAAGACCTGAAGACCTGAAATCCCCCCCACCATGGCAGAAAAGAACACAAAAACCGGCCGGATAATCAGCGTCATATCCGTCAAGGGCGGCGTCGGCAAGACCACCACCGTCGCCAACGTAGGCGTCGCGCTCGCCACCGTCTTCAACAAGAGCGTCACCGTCGTCGACGCCAACATCACCGCCCCCAACCTCGGTCTGCACCTCGGCCTCATCAACCCCGCCATCACCCTCCACGACGTCCTCAAGGGGTCCTCTCAGATAACCGATGCCGTCCATTTGCACGAATCCGGCCTCGACGTCGTCCCCGCAGCCCTGCACAACGAGCGCGTCGACCCCCGACGCCTGAAGGACGTCATCGGCGACCTTCGCACCGACCACGACGTCGTCCTCATCGACAGCGCCCCCGGCCTCGACATGGAACTCGTCGCCGCCATCGAGGCATCAGACGAAGTCCTCATCGTCTCAAGCCTCGACTTCCCCACCATCAGCACGACACTAAAAGCTATCAAACTCACCCGAGAACTCGGCGTCCCCATCCTCGGCGTC
>CAYUFO010000159.1:0-4378 GCA_964443985.1 uncultured archaeon
AAGGAAGAATCCATATCTTGCATAGACTCAGACGGCTTCGAATAAAAAATCAGCGGTACGTGCTGTAGCGGTCGAGGAGCTTCTCGATGTCTTTGGCAATCGGCTTTTCCAGGCCGTCCCCCCCGAGCTCTTCGACGTAGTCTTTGGCCTCGCGGATGCTCTGGCGGGCCGCCTTGTTGGTGACGGTCGCTGCGATGAGGTCCTTGTTATCCTGGTTTTCCGTGTCCTCGAGGATGTCGGCGAGGTCGAAGCGGAAGTACTTCTCCCGGCTCATGTTGAGCATCCTCTTCTCGCCGCCGCCGTCGTTGCTCCAGTTGTGTTTGGGGCCCTCGCGCTTCTTTTTGAGCGCCCACCGGGGATTCTTGGAGCCGCGCCTAGCCATGCTGCACCAACTGCGCCTTTTCCAGTTCCTTGATGGTGCTATCGATTGCTATGTGGACCTCGTCCTTGTGTTCCTCGCCGATCTCCATGGCCTTCAGGAAGGCGGCCGTGATATCGCCCACTTCGTTTTTTCCATTGCATTTCTCCCAGATGACGACAGTCGTCTCATTTACTGGAAAAGCGTTCCCAGCATCGTTGACGAGGCTCACCCCCTCGTCATTTCGGTCCACGTCTCCTTTGCGTTTCGGTTTCATGTCGTTCGTATACTCATTTAATGGAAGGAAACGAAGTCCTCATTGTCGAGGTCGTGGATGATGCGCTCGACCGCGGCGTCGATGTAGACGGGTTCGGTGTCGAGGTCGTCGGCCACCTTTTGAGCGATGTCTTTGGGGTTCGTGGCGCCGTCGCATTTCTCCCAGATGAGCGCCGTCGATTCATTGACTGATATGGCGGTCTCTCCTCGCTGGAGGATGATGTCGCGCTCGTCGCGTATGAGCTCTCCCCTCTTTCGGGGTTTGGGCGTCCGCAGCCTTCGGATATCCAGTGTGTCGTCCATGTCTGTTGGATTCTCGGGGCGCTACTCTCTCGGGTGCCGTCCCATGCCAGAGAAGGTGTGCCAGAAGCCGCCTCGCACAGGAAAGAGCCCGTGAACGCAAGAATCTGGCTGTTTCCCAGCACGAAACAGCCCTCATAGGGATTTCAGATGTCAGGCTATAAAAATGTGGGCGCTCGTATCTCCCCCCCGCGCTCACTGCTTTTTCACAAAGAGCGTCTGGGTGGGATAGGCGAAGTCGATGCCCTCCCTTTCGAAGGCGCGGGTGAGGGCGAGATTGATGGCCTGCTGGACGTCCATGTAGACGTTGTAGTCGCTGGTGGCGACGTAGTAGACGACTTCGAAGACGAGGGCCGAGTCCCCGAACTCCTTGAAGTGGGCGCGGTCGAAGGTCGTCAGCTCGACCGACTCCACAAGGTCTTTGACCATGCCCGGGATCTTCTCGAGCTTGGCGACGGGTGTGTCGTAGGTGACGCCGAAGCCGAAGACGATGCGGCGCTTCTCCATGCGGCCGTAGTTGTTGATGCGCGTGCTCGTGAGCTCGCGGTTGCTGATGACGAGCTCCTGGCCCTGCAGGTGCGTGAGTCGCGTCGTCTTGATGCCTATCTTCTTGACGGTGCCGAGGTCGCTTCCCACGATGATGAAGTCGCCGACCTTGAAGGGCTTGTCGAAGTAGATGGACAGGCTCGAGAACAGGTCTTCGAGTATGTTTTGCAACGCAAGCGCGATGGCGATGCCGCCGATGCCGAGGCCCGCGATGAACGCCGAGATGTCGTAGCCCATGTTGGCCAAAAGGAACAGGATGGCGCCGACCCACACGACTCCCTTGACGATGTCGGCGAGCAGCTTGATGAGGCTGACGTCTTCGACTTTTTCCTCTTCCTTGCGCCGCTCGATGATTTTGCCCTTTCCGTAGTCGATGAAGGCCTGCAAGGCCCTGACGGCATAGAAGAGCGCCACGACGATGACGGCGTAGTTCAGGACGTTTGCGACGACGGCGGGCAGGCCGGGGAGGAACTGGACGGCGGCATACAAGGAGAGGAACACGTAGAACGGCCACCCCACGGCATCGACGATGCCGACGAGCAAGTCATCGATGTCGGTCCGCGTCTTGCAGGCGAAGGCCTTCACCCGACTGAGGATGATGCGTTTGAACACCCACAAGACGACATAGGCTGCAGCGAAGACGCCAAAGGCGAAGACGTACTCCGCTCCCGTGTTGCCTGCGAACGAGGCATCCGCAAGCCCCTTAAGCGTGATGGCCACGGTAACCACATGGGCATCGCCCTATAAAACTGCCTACGCCCGCCCGAAGTCGTCGTCGAAGCGCTCGATGTCGTCCTCGCCGAGGTAGTCGCCTATCTGGACCTCGATGATCTCGAGGGGATGGTCGTTGGCGTTGGCCAGACGATGTCGTTGGCCTGCGGGGATATACGTGCTTTGGCCGCTTTCGAGGGTGACGGTCTCCTCCCCGATAACGACCTCCGCCGACCCCTTGACGACGACCCAGTGCTCGCTTCGCCTCTCGTGGCGCTGCAGGCTCAGCTTCTTGCCCGGGTCCACGACGAGCCGCTTGATCTTGTACTGGGTGCCGTCCTCGAGGACCGTGTAGCATCCCCAGGGGCGGCGGGCCGTGCGGTGGACGATGGCCCGCTCGTCGCCGCGCTCGGCGAGCTCCCGCTGGATGGCCTTGACCTTCTGGGATTCGCCCCGGTTGGCGATGAGCAGCGCGTCGTCAGTGTCGATGATGAGCGTGTCCTGTATGCCGATAGTGGCTGTCAAGCGGTTGGCGAGGACGAGGTTGTTGGCCGAATCGATGCCCCGGTACTCGCCCCGGACCGCGTTCCCCCCGCCGTTCTTCTCGATGACGTCGTAGAGGGCGTCGAAGCTGCCCACGTCGCTCCAGGAGGTCGCAAGCGGGACGACCGCCACGTTGCCTGCCTTCTCGAGCAGTCCGTAGTCGACGGAGACGGTGGGCATGACCTCGTAGGCCTTGGCGAGGGGATAGTCGAAGGCCGCCGCCACCTTCGGCGCCAGCTTTCGGACTGCCGAGAAAAAGCGCTCCGAATCGAAGTAGAACATGCCGCTGTTCCAGTAGTGGCCCTCCTCGACGTAGGTCCTGGCTGTTTCCTCGTCGGGCTTCTCCTTGAACTCGTCGACGAGAAGGCCGCCTTCGATGGCTTGGCCGGGCTTGATGTAGCCGTAGCCGGTGACCGGCTTGGTCGCGGGGACGCCGAACGTGACCAGGTGCTCATGCGCCGCCTTCTCGGCGTTCCGAAACGATTCCCTGTAGCCTTCGTCGGCCTCGACGAGGTGGTCTGCGGGAAGGACTGCGGCCTGGCAGGGCCCGAACCGTTCCACGAGAGTCTTCATGCCCCAGTAGATGGCGGGCAGCGTGTTCCGTGCGGCAGGCTCGAGGAGGATGTTCTCCAAGGGCACGTCGATGCCGAGCTCGGCCACCTCGTCGCCCACGCGGAACCGGTACTCCTCGTTGGTGACCACGATAATCTCCTCCGGTTGTGAGAAGAGGAGCGCCCGCCTCACGGCCTTCTGGAAAAGCGATTCCTCGTCGACGAGCTTGGCGAACTGCTTGGGCTCCAATTCACGTGAAAGCGGCCACAGCCTGGTCCCCCTGCCGCCTGCGAGGATGATGGTCTTCATACGCCAAGATATGAGAGGCCAGCGCTAATAAACGCGCGCTCGCATAATAGATGCCATGGCGGTCAAGGCCATCCTCTTCGACTGGGACGGCGTCCTCTTCGACGTCTTCGACTTCATGGTGGCCGTCTACCAGGGTGTCATGGCGGACGCCGGGGTCCCCGTCTGGAGCCCAGACGACTTTCGCAATCGCATGCGAAACGACTGGCGCAGCGTCCTGCCCGACATGCGGTTGGCCGACGCCGAAGACCGCCTCATCGCCGCCTGGGATGAACGGCAGGCCCGCGAGCCCATCTCGCTTTTCGCCGCCGCCTACGACTTCATCACCGCATTGCCCACCGACATCCCTCTGGGCATCGTGTCGTCGGCGCCCCGACAGAAAATCATGGACGAACTGCACCGTCACGGCCTTGGCCACGTCTTCGCCACCGTCGTCGCCTACGAGGACTCCCCCGAGGTCAAGCCCGCTCCCGCCCCGCTTCTTTTAGCCGCCGAACGAATCGGCGTGGCGGCCAGTGACTGCGTCTACATCGGCGACATGGTCGAAGACATACAGGCCGCCAAAGCAGCCGATATGAAGAGCGTCGCCGTCACCTGGGGCATCCACATCGAAAAACGCCTCGAAGCAGCGGGTCCCGATGCCCGCGCCGACGACTTCAACGAACTTCTCGCCATCCTTCGCAACCTCCAATGATTTTTATCCGTCCACTCCCACTAACCGAGTATTCAAAATGCCCGAGATGACCTATGCGAAGGCCGGCGTCGACATCAGAAAGGAAGACCAGG
>CAYUFO010000160.1:0-4239 GCA_964443985.1 uncultured archaeon
ACTTCACCTGGAGTCCCGGGACCGAAGCCGTCGCCCACGAACACTGGATACAGTACTTTGTTTATGAATCATCTGGCCACGAACCAACGTATGTAAAAGATACAAAAAGCATTCCTTCAAATGCACAACCGACATTGGTTATGTGCTATAATGAGACAACTGTGGCGGTGCTGTCAACGGTGATTTATTAAGCCCTCATACAGTAATTTAAGTTCTAAAAGGTAGGATGGGGTATGAAATCTAGCACAACCTGCAGAATCATTGTACTGGTTATTTGTGCCATCTCGTTATTTTGCGCAGCCACACAGGCCTTCACTCTCCAGGATAGGGGCAGGATAGTCTTTGATTCTTCGACTGGGTTTTTCGGCTTAGACGATGATTCTCCTATTGGGTTGAGTACCTTACGGGATGACCTCGAGATTGCGGGATTCACGGTAACTGACACGATCGAAAACAACGAGAACATACTTTCCGTCACTGACGGCGTCCTGCAAAAGGCAAGGGTATTTGCCATTGTCAATCCCAATCGTCGATTCGAGACCGATGAAATTAACAGGATAAAGGACTGGGTGAACGGCGGTGGTTCTCTTTTCATCGCCGCAGACCATCCAGATGCCATCACCAATGCGAACACCCTCACAAGCCGATTCGGTGCACAATTTCAATCCATACATCTCGGACACAATAAAGAACTGAACGTTCGAACCGCCACGGTCGTCGCACCCTCTCCCGTACCAATCCAAACAGAACATGACTCGTTTCTCGCATACACACTGGCAAACACGACCGGCAACTACTGGTATACGCGATTCAAACAATCCGACAAGGAGCACAGCCAAACCCGCGATTGGCCAATCATCATGGCAGACAATGTTGGAAAAGGCCGAGTCGTAATGCTCGGCGACGCCGACCTCCTCGTCAATAGTCAACCCACAGAAAAAAACAGCCTCTTTATGCAAGGTCTCTTTTTTTGGCTTTCGGGTGACGAACAACTCACCATTCCCGACATTACCCTCCCCGCCGAGATGGAGGTATCTGCGCAAGAGCAGACACAAACGAACGTTACCCTCATGGTAAAAAACCCGATGCCTAATTCCGTTATCATTTCGGCCGAAACATCCTCTCCATTCATCACGCTCCATGAATCAACAGTCGAAGTACTCAACAGCTATCCATTCAATGTCTCCATCGATCTGCCCTGCACCAACAAAAGAGAATACGTGGAGCACATCACCTTTACGGTCAATGATACCCCCCACGACCTTACCCTCACGATAAAGCCTGCCTTATTAACCGACGACGTCAAGTATCTCCCTGACAGCTTTGTTCTAACAAAAAACAAATCGGCAGCCACATTGCTCGTCGAGAACGCCGGCGTCGTCAACCAAACCCTCACGTTCGAAAAACCACAGTTCATCGACGTCACCTTCACCCCCTCGACACTTTTCCTTCCCGCCTATCCGGACACCCATGAAAAATCGATTGAGACGGTAGCCCTTACCTTCAATGTGCCCGGGGGCATGCTCCTTGAAGATTATATCACGGTCATGCGCGTCCACGCCTGCCATACAAAAACCGACTACTTGCGCGTCAAAGCGGGGGGCGCCCAACAATGAACCGCACTCGATTCCTCATCACTTGCCTGCTCCTCGTTGCCGTGTTCGGAACGCCCCTGGCCTCCGGGCAGGCAGACAACATAACTCTCACGTTCCGGCAGGCAAAACTTGACGACGCCATTCGATTCGCACCGGGTCAGGGGGTCCTTGAAGCACCAGTCACCGGTGACGTCACGCTCTCGACGCACGGTGTAGATGTCATCGCCTTCGATTCGGCGTTCATCCCAACCGGTGAATCCGAGCAGGGCGTCATCACATTCAGAAATCCCACGGGAAAACGGACGTTCTCTCTGAGGTTTCTCACACCCTGTCCAAGCGGCCACGGACTCTACCGGGCCACCATACCCCTTCCCTCGGTGAACACTCAAAAGACAGTCTCCTTCAGAATCGAGAATGCCGAGAAAGTATTCGTGCCCGGCATAGACCTCACAACAGAAGACCAGGGAAGATGGACGCGGGTGGAAGCCACCACGCGAAGCGATTCCCTCAGGCTCATCTACATAACCGAGCTATCCTACACGCTGTTTGCCGACATGGCGGCGGCAGCTATCGTGATGGTTCTTTTAGCAATCTACATCCTCTCCAAACACGACGTCCTCAAACGGCGACTCAACATACGAAAGCTCCTCCGAGACCTCTCCAACACCGATTCCCCCATCGGCGCCATCAACACCGAGGAGACAACCGATTTCTATTTCGACTATGCGAAGCTCACAAAACTCATCGAGAACAAGAAGCAAAGGGCAACGCTCAAAGTCCCCAACACCATCATCTCTACGCTCATCGTCCTCGTCCTCGGATACTTCTTCGTCACCGCCTTCCTCCAGCCCATCGGGAAGGTTTGGCCCCTGCTTGAAGGGTTTCAGACGCTTGCGATGGCTGCCGGCGGCCTGTTCGGACTCCTCTCGCTGCTCTTCCTCGTCGTCGCAGAATCCGACATACAGTTCCTCAAACACATCGCCCTCCTCAGCGGCGCCATCGTATGGATGCGTCTCGCATACCTCGAAGCCTTCGGACTCGTCTTCGGAGTCGCCACCACCCTCCTCATCTACTATCTCGCAACGATTGTATGGGAAGAGGAAGAAGGAAATACCAGATCCAAGGAAAGATCAAAAGCAAGGTTAACTACAAAATGAAGCTCGTCGTCATGATTCCCGCCTACAACGAGGAAGAGACCGTCGGGAAGGTCATCCATGAGATTCCCAGAAGCATCAAGGGGATTGACGACGTCGAGGTCCTCGTCATCGACGACGGCAGCATCGACGGAACCGTCGACGCAGCGCGTGAAGCCGGCGCCGACAAGATCGTCTCGCACAAGGAGAACCTCGGCCTCGCCCCCGCCTTCCAGTTCGGACTCGACACCGCATTGGAGATGGGCGCCGACATCATCGTCAACACCGACGCCGACTTCCAATACAACCAGGCAGAGATTCCCCGCATCATCCAGTCAATCCTTGAACACAAAGCCGACGTCGTCCTCACCGACAGAAACGTCCTCGGCCTCGACCACATGCCATTCGGCAAAAAATATGGTAATACTCTGGCGACGTGGGTGACCCGTTTTGTCTCAGGCTTCCCCGTCCGCGACGCCCAATCCGGATTTCGCGCCTTCAGCCGAGAAGCAGCCCTCCGCCTCCACGTCCTCTCAGACTACACCTACGTACAAGAGACCATCATCCAAGCCGTCGAAAAACGACTCACCATCAATCAAGTCCCCTGCGAATTCCGAGAACGCAAAGGCACCGGCTCCCGCCTCATCTCAAGCATCTGGAGCTACGCCAAACGCGCCGGCGCCATGATCATGCGCACCTACATACGATACAAACCACTCAAAGCCTTCCTCACGCTCGGCGCACTCATCTTCACCCCCGGATTCCTCCTCGGACTCCGATTCCTCACCTACTGGCTCCAAGGAACCGGCACCGGACACATCCAATCACTCATCCTCGGCAGCATGCTCATGATGGTCGGCTTCCAAATCATGATACTCGCCCTCCTCGCCGACACCATCGACGCCAACCGACGAGTCAGCGAAGAACTACTGTGTCGGCTCAAGGCGATATAGTATGGTTAACTTGGTGAACTCTGTGAAAGCAGGAGCAAAGGTATTTATCTCTGTATTGAACTGGAACGGGTTTGATGATACTGTGGAATGCCTGACGTCGCTGAGGGCGATATCCTATCCCAATTACCATGGAAGTCCATATCGAGTCCGGCGACGATGACGCGCTTGCACTGGGCGGCTAATTCGTCGCATAGAGAAACGACGTCGTCGTCGAAGAATTGGGCTTCATCCAGTGCGACGACCGTCGTATCCCGCTCGATCAATTCGTGTAGTTGTTTGATAGTTTCGACTGGCGTGGCGCTGACTTGCATCCCGTTGTGGGATGTGACCTCCCGCTCGGTGTAGCGATTGTCCACCGCTGGTTTGAAGACCTGCACTTTTTGTCGCGCGATTTGGGCGCGACGAAGGCGCCGAATGAGTTCCTCGGTCTTGCCGCAGAACATACTGCCGCAGATAACCTCAACCCATCCTGTTTTTGGCTGATTGCACATATTTTTTAGTCAAGTGGAGAGGGCGGCGTGAATAAAAATAGGGGCAGGACATACCTGCCCCCACTAG
>CAYUFO010000161.1:0-2703 GCA_964443985.1 uncultured archaeon
CACAGGGACCACTGGTTGCCTTATATAGGCAGCGACAATATCTGAAGATACTAACTTGGAGCCATCATCTCTAGTAATGATTGCTAATGGTATTGTGCCTTTAAACGATATTTCAATATCAAATTTCTGTAAGTAATCCTCAGTATTCAGTCGCCAGAACTCAATACCTAGCTCATTGAGTCTTAATATCAGATAGTCAGTAGCGAGGTCACGCTTATTAGTGACAATTAATAGCATCTCTCATCATCTTCATCTGGATCATCATCACCTGGTGCCGCCATAGTCTTCGAGTGCGTTGGTGGGCACACGTCCGCGAGAATCAGAGGGACAGAGCCGCTAGCCACTCCTAGGACATTGAGCTGCCTCTTTTCATCATATGTTGCTTCAGTCGACACAGGAGCGAGTTCCTTAGCTCTCGACATAAGATAAGACCGTAACTTAGCCATACTTCCTCCTCAGCCTGGTATCCCATTCAGTCATTAAAGGTCGTCTAAAGTACTAGATATATATCTGTTCGATCATTCACTTGACATTCATTTCTTAATATAATCTACGAGCAGTTGCCCGAATATCAAATACTTCGGTTGGTTCAGCATATCGTATCCCGCTTACCTAATCTCAGTTCTCAACACTCTTCTTCTCCATCTCCATCTGGATCGCATGGCGCATTGCCGCCCTGGAAAACATGATTGATCAGGTACACGACATTGTCAATGTCTGTACCGCCTGGCCAGTTGACGATATCCGAGTTGGAGGTCGTCTGCCTAAGCAATGTTCTCCTAAGAGACGAACTTTGGCCTGGATTTAATAAACTTCGCGATATAGTCGATGGCGAATCTCTGATTGCGCTTCCAACTTTCATGAAGTAGAGAGTGTTTCATTCCAGGGATGATCACTGTGTGAAACAGGGGTATTGTGCGGACTGGTTTCGACCTGTCGATTCCAGTAGCATCTACTCTTCTTTCAGGAATCACCCACTGATACTGATTAGTCATGTCTTCTCCGCCGAGGATTACCATGATGTCATTGGTTTGCTCTATAAGAAGCTGGTGAAGCAACTCATCCTTACCTCCAACAACGACGATCCTGAAAACTCTGTAAGAGATCGAATCCTCCTGGACCTTGACTTCACGGAGAAAACTCCCTGAAATGAAGTGGTTTCTAAATGCATCCCACTCAGCATCCGATACTTGCTTGAATTCATCTGGTACTAGGGTTCTGAGACTACATCCTGAAGATAGTAGAATGACAGAGTCACATGCGTTCCCTTGCACCTTCGCAGCGTTGAGTTGGTAAGACAGCGCTCCGAGACCGCCAAGGGAATATCCCATCAAGTGAACTCTGGTATTTTCATCGAAATGCATTGAGTAGAACTCTTCTGATTGAGTTCTAATCAAACGGACTAGCTTGTCAATATCGCTTAATGCTTGAGTAAATCCAGCCCAGAATCGCGATCGGGCGGGCTTACGAGCGATCATCCCAACAAGATCTCTTGGCCAATCTGGATGTTTCCGATAGTCCACACGGCTGAACCTATTGAAATGGAATGGCATCGGCAATAAGACTGTGGCAATCCCCTGGTTTGCAGCAAAGTCAGAGCAGATTCCTTCTCTATCTCGGGTATAGACGCGCCAGTCGTATTCTCCGAAGCCGTTCAGGATTATGACAATGTCACTTTGTTTGCCTTCAACAATTGGAAATGTGAATCGGATGTCAAATTCGTTATTCTTTGCGGCCGCCTCGGAACTTATGAACCACTCATCCTTTCGGCCTCTTGGATCAGGAGACAAAAACCTACGCTTCTCTGACACGATCGAGTACCGCCGGGAAACCAAGAATAAACCCCTTGTTAATTTTGCTCCTAACTCTGACACTAGGTATAGAAATCACGCAATGAATGTAGACCATAAGCGCTACTTCCTAACCTGTCAATCTCACCTCTAGGTTTAAGTACCTACCCACGTGTCCGGGCTTCGTGAAGTAATCATAGGCATTGGAAAAACCATGCTCAGCCGCGAGCTGTTGCGAACTTGTGTACCCCAAGCTCACTGCTAGGTCCTCAAAGGACTCGAAGCCAAAATCTCTAGCAACACGATCTACGTAGGCCTTTTGAGAATCTGTCATTCCACCATTTCCTTCTGACTTTCGTATGTCTTTGACCATCTGAGTCCTCCACACAGCAGCTCTCACGTAGAGATGCCAATATACAACTCCAGTTGCACTTGTCAATGCTGTTTACAGTCGCATAGACGCCCAACAATCCGCTCATACACGAGTATATATTACTGACGCCAAGCATTGATCAACCAAAACTTATAACTGCTTATATCACAATATGTTCCACTGTTTAAAAAGCTGCCGGCGCAACTAGACAAGAGGTTGGTGTAGAGAATACAATTCCGGAATTCAATACTGTTGGATCAAGCAACTGGTCAAGCTTTTGAGTGAAAAGAAGGTAACTCAAGTGGCCGAGAAACACAAGATCGTCCTACTACACAGCGAGTATGAGTTGGCTGTGAGTCAGACTGTAAGTCGTACATCTGATTGGACTACGGACTCTGAGTCGCGCATCTTGGGAATAATCCACGATTTGGTAGACCAGAGGAAACCCTGATGGAGGCTGGCCTCGAACTACCAGTGACACGTGAAAACGTATTAAGCGAGTTCCAGGAATATGTATTGGAAATGCACTCTAACAGGGTC
>CAYUFO010000161.1:2713-4232 GCA_964443985.1 uncultured archaeon
GGGTCGCTCGATGGAGCACGAGTAAAACGCTAGTTCAAGCTGTTGCAGCTGAGATCTTTCGTTCCCTACCAAAACAGAAGCTACCAGCAAAACTCACTTGCAGCCGCATACCTCCTCGGCGTCCAAGTGGTGGTCAGCCAGAAACGATTACACTCTGATATCTTGGCACTACTCTTACCAGAGCAGGAATCACTCAAACTGACGCTGTATAGGGATTGTCAGGGTTCAACAGGCATAAGTCCTGCTGAGAGATTCATCATGCAATCTGCTGGGGCATTAGACTCTATCAGAAAGGTCGAATGGTGGGCATGAACCTAGTTATGATACTAAGGAGACTCAAACTGACTACAAGCCCATCAATCAACGTGCACAAGTGGCGTTGCCTCACGGTTTCAAGCTCGACATACTTGTCCTCTCCGAAGTGAAGAAATGCCTGGTGGATCCAATACTGAATATGGTATTTCGGTACGCTGGCAAAGAGAAGAATGCCTAGTGAGAGAAAGCTGGCAGCCACTGATAACATCTCGGTTCCACTGGGCTCATTCAAAGACCAGGTCCAGAGATTCAAGTACAAGAAGCCCAAGAAGACCTTGAAGTGCACATATGACTTGTTAAATAGTGAGAAATCAGACTTGATTGTGTCTTCATCCAAGTTAGGAGGAATGTAATTCTGTTTCAACCATCTTTTGACCGTTTTTTCAACACTTAGCAAGAACCCCCATAATCTCAATGCCGACAAACCCGTGAGCACGACAACTGCTAGCAGAGACGCGTTCAATAGAAGATAGAAGTAGCCGTGTTCGTTGAGGACTTTAGTACCAGATTCCGTTTCCACCTGACACCAGTACAACTTCTTGTACTCCATGAATTCATCTGCATAGTTCGATATTGTTAGAAGCACAGCAACAAACACGATGCTAATCATCGCTATCCAGCGTCCAAGACTATGTTCTTGCGGAGGACCATTTCTAAAGTGAAACAGCTTGTTTTTGTCTTTGTTGATCTGGCCCAAGAACAGTAAGAAGATGATGCCGAATGTTACATAGCCAGGACAGACAAGGATATAATTGACTATATTTACAAAGTCATTCAAGAAGTTGTGGACTTGAGGATCAGATGAGACGAAAAACCGGTCGTTGAGCAACGCCCACACACCGTTTATACCCGAGCAAACTGACAGTGTAACGAACCAGATTGCGACACCGTGTCCGAGCCGAATGCTGAAGCTGTTGCTGAATGGTGCCGAGGACCAAACTACTAGCCTGACTGATTTTTCGTACAAATAGGCTAGAGGTTTCAGTCTTGTTGCGTGATCCAGAATAGCGCTGAGAGCATAGAAACTGCTTACTCGAAAGCTCATTGATAACCTATTCCGCTTCCGGCTGAGGCGACAGACTGCTTACTAAGGAACTCGCAGTGCAATAAAGCATTTCAACACTCTTTTTCTCCATCCCCATCCGGATCGCATGGCGCATTGCCGCCCTGGAGGACATGATTGATAAGGTACACGACATCGTCA
>CAYUFO010000162.1:0-4205 GCA_964443985.1 uncultured archaeon
TCACATCATCTGAACCGGGAGCAGGAGCAGGTCCCCCCTGAAAGACATACTCTATCAGATAGACTATGTCGTCAATATCAATCCCGCCGCTGGCATTGCAGTCGCCACACAGATCAGTGCAGCCTGTCGGTTCAGAACCGATAAGAGCAGAACACGGGCTGTTGAACGGCGAGCAAGGTGACATGGCATTGATTGTAAAGTTGTTCGCAGCGGTATCGCAGAACTCAGGATCAAGGGATATATTGCCGTCGATTCCTTGAAGTGTGGCAATCTCTCCCACCCAGTCACCGCCTTCGTTACCAAAGATATCTGTACAGCTTATGTCCGCAGAGCCGTCGGAGCAGTTGACAGCTTCACCCCCAATAGTGTAGGCTATAATCGTGTTCTGGATGACAACAGGAGCAATCGGACACTCTATTAGAGCGTAACTCGAAGGAACAGTTACTGTATTGAGCACAAACGTCGAGTTCTTGATCTCCGGAATCATGCCTGCCCCATAGATTGCTCCGCGTCTTCCCACATTCCGGTAAAACAGGCAACTATCGATCGCAACAGTCCCACAGGACGTCAGGCACAGGGCATGACACTCGTTCTCTCCGAATACGCAGTTGAGGAACTCAGGAGCTGCACTCTCAACTACGAACACGCTTGCTCCATCATCAGAGAATGAACCGTTTCCGATGAAACTACATCCCGAGAAGCTGAGCGAATCTGTGAGATTACAATATATCGGACCCGCATCAGACACAAACCCCGATTCGCTGATATCACAATCGACCAGCCTCATGCTTCCCTTCCAGTTGTAGATCGCCCCTCCAAGAGAGGATGCGTCCGCATTCGTTATCGTGCAACCCTCCGCATACAGATGGCTCGCTTCGACATAGAGAGCACCGGAGAGACTACCCATTACGTTGTCGAAGCTGCAGTAGCGAATATCACCGACCGCCCCGGAGGTAATCCCTTCCAGAAGCGACACAGCAGCTCCATCTGCAGACTGCGATACATCCGTGATCTGACAATCGGTCATGGCGAGATATCCCCCACGACAAGTGATTTCGTCACCATCAAACGTGCAGCCAATAAGCTCAGCAGAAGCGGAACTCCCGTCGACCATCAAACCCCGAGGAGAACTAAGGCCGTTCCGGAAGTGTGAGTTCTCGATTCTGACAGATCCGTTGCAGTAGATACCACCGCCGTATACAGCATCGTTGTTCTCGAAGATGCAGTTCAGGATAGTAGGCCCTGCAGAGGATTGTACGAGTATCCCTCCCCCATGCTCCTGCACATTAGTCGTGAACACGTCCCCGTTTGTGATACTGAATCCCGAGACCACGGCCAGCTCGCTTTCGCCGCTGTGGAAGTAGAATCCCCTGTGTTCGTTGCCTTCGCCACCCTGGCAGTCGATCACAGTAGAATCCGGACCTGCCGGAGCATGCAAAACAATCAGCTTGCCGTCGAAGTCTATATCCCGGTTTCCGTCTCCAGTGTATATCCCGGCTGCAACAATCACAGAATCGCCGTTTGAGGCAGCGTCTATTGCAGACTGTATTGTCGAGTATTCCGAAGGAACATTGAGAACACCGGCCGGAACAACCACAAGAGTCTGATATGCTGTCCAATCCGAGTACTCGAGCCCATCAAACGATCTCGCTCTCCAGAGATATGTAGTCCCGACTGACAGGTCGGAGAAGAGCCCCGTAGCGGTTGTACCGTCTCCCTCGGGAATGCCATACTCAAAAAGGTACGGATCACCGGGAGATGATGCCTTGTGTATCTCGAAGTCGTATGTCAGCGTGTCTGACTCAGGATCAGTCGAATTGTAGACCGATAGTCTCACCTGAGTCACAGGAACAGACTGCCCGCCCGTGGGAGACTTGGGGGTTGGGACAGATGGGTTGCTGTTCAGCCTGAACGAAAGCGGAGCCCAGTTGCTCGAGCTCGTCGACGCCCCATCGAGTCTGAACCGGGCATAATAGTAGTCTCCATCCAGAAGCGGACTGCCATCATATCCGATCGTCGTGTCCTCAGAGTATATGACGCCACTTTCCCACATCTCTGCATCCGACCAGTCGTTGTCTGTACCGACTTCAACCTCGAACGACTGCTGGGTTCCGAACGAATCCGGGACACTCCAGACAAACTCCGGAGTGTGATCTGTTATATGAAAGAGGTCATCGACATCCAGTGTAAACCCGAACGGGTTGACTATGTCACGATCGAGATAAAAGGCCCCTATGTCGTTTCTGCTGCCATCCGGATCATTGAATGCAGGGTCAGGATCTCCTGCATCCACGCAAGGAGAGAGGCTCGTCAACGAGAAATCTCCATTCTCCGGATCGACAAGCAATGGATCCTCGAAGATGTTGTGAGTACCGATCCCCTGCGTACTCGGTTCCCAGTCCTCGAAGTTGTCGAAAAAGGAGTTGTAGTCGATCTGTCCCCATCCTTCGCCTTCGATAGCATATCCGTTGCAGCCGGCAACGATGTTGTTTTTGAATCTTGCACCCGAGAAGAGAAACGCACTCCTCGCCGCTAAGGCATTGTCTACAAAGGTGTTGTTGTATATGTAGGACTTGGCGTTGTTGTGAACGGGATCGCCCACTCCGACACACACCGCGTCCGGATTGTTGTAGAACACGTTGCGTTCCACCACACACGGACAGGAGATCACAAGGAGTCCCAATTCTCCGTCTATGATGTCTCGGAATACGCAATCTCGGACTGTTATATCCGAGTATCTCTGAACGAAGAATTGATAGTCGTTTACAACTCCCGTAAAGGTGAGACCCTCGATGCTGCATTTCTTGTCTGGTGCGTCTATCAGCATGAGCGGCAGACTGGGATCGTCAGTCTGGACGAGAGTCTCTTCTGGGCCGCTCTCGCTTACAAACGTCAGTCCCTCATTGACGATCAGGTTCTCCTCGTACGTTCCGGGAGATACCATAATAGTATCACCATCCAGTGCGACATCTACGGCTTCTCCAATAGTCAAAAAGTCAGCCGGTATCATTATCACTTGGTCGAGATGGCAGATAAACCTGTACTGCTTCCAGACGCTCCATCCGGATGAACTTCCAACCCTGACTCGGAGGAAGTACCAGGTGTGATCTTCGAGGGGAAGCCCGGTGTACAGAACTGTCGAGTCAGCAGAATACACCTCGCCAGTCGTCCACATCTCGGCCGCATCCCAGAGAGAATCGGTCCCGACTTCGATCTGGTAAGAGGTTTGCGTTGTAGGAAGAACATCTACATATGACCAGCTGATAGCCGGAGTCTCTGAATGGGATATGTTCTCAGTGAAATCAGGCCCGAAGCGTATGCCATAGGCAGCCGGATACTGAGCCTCACCCAGTGGAATGGCACCGATGTCACATCTCGATCCATCCGGATCATTGTACTGCGGATCGGGGTGTCCTGCATCAACGCACGGAGAACTCGGCAATAGCGAGAAATCAGCATTGAACGTGTTGAACAACTGAGGATCTTCTCCCTCGATACCGTTAGGGCCGGCGCCGATGCTTCCGTAAACAAGATTGTAATCTGAGGTCCACCCGCTCGCAGCAATTCCCCACGTACTATTGAAGGCTACCAGGTTGTTGAATGCAAATGATACATTGCCATATAGATACACGCCTTTGTCATTTGACACTATAGTGTTATTCGTCAAGAGTGAGCTATCGGTCTCGGAGAGACTTATAGCAAGACTTGGATACGTCGAAAGTGAAGTTGGTACCTTCTCGTTCCAGAAGACAATGTTGTTAGTCACGGCAACTCTCTTGCTGAATTTCGAGCCTATGCCTGCAGAACTTGGGGCTTGGTTGCTATAGACAAGGTTCCCTGCAATTCTGAGACCCTGTGGCGAATGCCCAACGACATAAATACCCGCCCCGTTAAAGAACGAATCATCTGTCGCAATATTGTCATGAATCAAGTTCCCTTCTATTTTCGCGCTGGCACTGTCACACAGAATACCGGCTCCCTTTGAACGAGTACACCCATAGATATTGCAGTTTCTGATTGTCGGCCCGGACATGGACACGAATACACCACTGGCATTCACAGCGTTTCTTATAGTGAAACCCTCTATTGTACATACTGAATCTTCTCCCTGGTTGAAAGCCACTATGCTCGAATCAGAATAGGCTGGCTCAATAATTGTCGAATCCCAACCTGCAGAAGACAGCAGGAATATGCTCTCGCCTTTG
>CAYUFO010000163.1:0-4188 GCA_964443985.1 uncultured archaeon
GGTGCGAGCATGCCGACGGGGATGTCCTTTCTGAGGAAGCCGACGATGAGGGCGGCGACCACCTCCGCGGGAAGGCCGAACAGGCCGGTGAAGACCGGCGAGAAGACGCGGGCGAGGACGTCAACGGCGCCAGACAGGTGCAGGAGGTTGACGAAGAGGACGCCCAGAAGCACGTAGGGGACGGCCTCGACGAGAAACCACTTGACGCGCAAAGCGACCTTTTTTGCGAGGATGGATGCCCGCGGCCAGCGGTAGGGGGGGATTTCCAATAGGATTTCGGGGCTTTCGCCGGGGAGCACGCGGTTGAGTGCGAATCCGACGACGAGGTAGAGCGCGAGCAGCGTCCCGTAGACGATGGCGAGGTATCGGAGGCCGTGGGAGGCGAGCAATCCGAAGATGACCGCCGACTGGGCGAGACAGGGGATGCAGAGCGCCAGAAGGAGGCTTGCGATGAAGCGCTGCTTTCGGGTCTCAAGGACGCGCACCGACAGGGCGCCGGGGACGTTGCAGCCGAGGCCGAGGATGGAGGGAATGATGGCGGTGCCGTGCAGGCCGATGCGGTGCATGACGTTGTCTGAGAGCGTGGCCAGGCGCGGCAGGTAGCCGACGTCTTCGAGGAGGCTGAGCATGAGGTAGAAGAGGACGACGAAGGGCAGGACCATGTCGAGGGGGACGTAGAGACCCGTCGTGAGCAGGCCGAAGGATTCGATGAAGTCCTCGCCCTCGCCGATGAGCAGCGCGTGAAGGACGCCCTCGGTGCCGACCAGCGATTCGACGGCTGGCACGACGAGCGGCGCGTAGACGCGGTAGAAGAAGGGATCCAATAGGTGCTCGATAAGGGCGTTTCCGACAGTGATGATGGACTGGAACATGACGGCAAGGACGCCAATGGCGAGGGGGATGCCCGTCAGGGGCTTGACGCTCGCATCCTCGAGGCGCTCGCGGAGCGTGTGGTGGCGGTGTTCGAGGACCTGGACGTCGTCGATGATGGTGCCGATCTCCCGGTAGCCGTGGTCCTCTGATGGCCGTTTCGTCGTCGTGCTGGCCTTGGCGTCGGCAAGCCGGTCGACGAGGGATTTGACGCCCTCGCCCGAGACGGCGACGGTGGTGGCGACGGGGACGCCAAGGTGGTCTTCGAGCTTTTTTTCGTCGATGAATATGCCGAGGTGGCGGGTGTCGTCCCACATGTTGAGGGCCACGATGACGGGTTTTCCCGTGTGCAGGAGGTCGTGGGTGAGGCGGAGGTTTCGTTCGAGGTTGGTGGCGTCCACGACGTTGAGGATGAGGTCGGCGGCAGAGACTAGGTCGGTCGTCACGCGTTCGGCGGCTGAGGAGGGTTCGAGGCTGTAGGTACCCGGCGCGTCGATGAGGGTGTAGGTTTCTTTTCCTGCGCGGAGCGTTCCCTCGCAATAGGAGACCGTCGTTCCCGCGTAGTTCGAGCAGATGACGTCGGCGCCGGTGAGCCGGTTGAAGAGGGCGCTTTTCCCCACGTTGGGGTTGCCCACCATGAGGATGGTTTTCATGGTTCGTCTGGTGTGACGATGATGCGTTCGGCTTTTCCCCGGCCTACGGAAACGGTGCTGGTACCGACGCGGACGACGAGGGGTCCGCCACCGGGCTGCTTTGCGACGACGCTGACGTGCTTGCCTTTCTCGATGCCGATGTCTTCGAGCTGCTTGGTCATGCCGCGGCCGCCCTCGAGCCGGTCGATGGTGGCGTGGCATCCGGGGGGCAGCTCGGAGAGTGGGCAGGTCATGGCCGCTCCTCGGCGACGAATCGCTTGATGGCGGTGAGGCTCGGGGGGGACAGCTCGTGTTCGATGCGGCAGGCATCCTGGTCTGCGATGTCGTGGGGGACGCCAATCGATTGGAGGAATGCTGCGAGAGTGTCGTGGCGTCCCTTGACCGATTTGGCGATGTGATGTCCGTCGGCGGTGAGGGTGAGGGGGGCGTGCTTGGTGTAGTTGACGAGGTTTTTGTCTGCGAGCTTCCGGCACATCCCGGTGACGCTGGCAGCGGAGACCGAGAGGGTCTGGGCGATGTCCTTGGAGCGGACGATGGCTCCGTCTTTGCTGAGGACGTGGATGGCTTCGAGGTAGTCCTCCATTGAGCGAGAGGTATTTTTAGGCATACCTAAAATGTAGGAGGCCCCCCCTATAAAAATACCACACTATCCGATTGGGAAGGACACACACATATTAAGCCCGACGGCAAATGATATGCAAACAATAAGACGAACACGAGAATCACGATGGCGAAACCAAAAGAAACCCAGCCCCCAACACGAGACGCCCACGTCGCCTACTTCACCATGGAGGTCGGCATCGACCCCGGCATCCCCACCTACAGCGGCGGCCTCGGCGTCCTCGCAGGCGACACCCTGCGCTCCTTTGCCGACGACAGCATCCCCGTCGTCGGCGTCACCCTCTTAAACGAGCAAGGATACTTCTACCAGAAACTCGACGAGCACGGCAACCAAAGCGAGCACCCCGTCCAGTGGAGCAAAGACGACTTCCTCACCCCCACCGACGCCACCGTCAGCGTCTACATCGGCGACAAAGAAGTCGCCGTCACCGCCTGGCGCTACGACGTCACCGGCGAAACAGGATTCGTCGTGCCGCTCTATTTCCTCTACACCAACCTCCCAGAAAACAGCGAAGACGACCGCGCCCTCACCGGCCAGCTCTACGGCGGCGACCAACGCTACCGCCTCAAACAAGAAATCATACTCGGCATCGGCGGCGTGCGCATCCTCAAAGCCCTCGGCTACAACACCATCAGAAAATACCACATGAACGAAGGCCATGCCGCCCTCCTCGTCCTCGAACTCCTTCGCGACATTCGTCAAGGAGGACGAAACCTCACCAACCAAAAAAACGACGTCATAAAGGCCGTCCGCGAGAAATGCGTCTTCACCACCCACACACCCGTCCCCGCCGGCCACGACAAATTTCGCGTAGACCTCGTGCGCGAAGTCAAAGGCAAATACCTCAGCGACGAGGACTGCGAGCGCCTGTGCCCCGACGGCACCCTCAACATGACCCGCCTCGCCCTCGAGCACAGCGAGCACATCAACGGCGTGGCGAAAAAGCACACCGAAGTCAGCCGCAACATGTTTCCCGGCTACGCCATCGCCTCCATCACCAACGGCGTCCACGCCACCTACTGGACCGCCGACCCCTTCAAGCAGCTCTACGACCGCTACATCCCCGGCTGGCGCGCGGACCCCTACTCGCTGCGGAACGCCCTCATGATACCCCGACAGGAGATACTCGACGCCCACGTCAAGGCGAAGGAGGCCCTCATCGACCACATCAACGCCACCACGAACGTGGGCTTCGACTACGACGTCCTCACGCTCGGCTTCGCCCGCCGCGCGGCCCGCTACAAGCGCGCCGACCTCATCTTCACCGACATCCCCCGCCTCAAAAAGATCGCCAAGACCGCGGGGAAGCTCCAAATCGTCTACGCCGGCAAGGCCCACCCCAACGACGAGGGCGGCAAAGACATCATCCGGCGCATCGTCGCCGCCTTCAAGGAGGTGGCCCCCGACATCGCGGGCGTCTACCTGCAGAACTACGACATGGCGCTCGGCAAGCTCCTCACCAGCGGCGTCGACGTCTGGCTGAACACCCCCGCCCGCCCGCTTGAGGCCTCGGGCACCAGCGGCATGAAGGCCGCCCTCAACGGCGTGCCGAGCTTCTCCGTCCTCGACGGCTGGTGGCTCGAAGGCTACCTCAAGAACGTGACCGGCTGGCGCATCGGCCCCAAGCCGAAACCCGGCGAAGAAACGCACTCCGACGACGCCACCGACATCGAGGACTTCTACCGACGCCTCGAACACACCATCTTGCCCATGTACTACAACAACCAGTACGAGTGGACGAAGGTCATGCGCCACGCCATCGCCATCAACGGCAGCTTCTTCAACAGCCACCGCATGATACAACAATACATCGCGGGCACGTACTTCGACTAGCGCGGATGGCACCCCCCTTGTTTTTAATCCCCGCTTTCATATATATCGCTTCGAACACACTAGGGATACCACCATGATCGTCATGAAATTCGGCGGCACCTCGATGGGCTCAGGCGAGCGCATCCGCAACGTCGCCGACCTCGTCCGCGCCGACCCCCGCCCGAAGGCCGTCGTCGTCAGCGCCGTCGCGGGCGTCACCGACAAGCTCCT
>CAYUFO010000164.1:0-4181 GCA_964443985.1 uncultured archaeon
CTGATTCCTATGGATAACCATTTTGTGTGGTCGATTTTGGGATTATCGTTCCCAACTGTATGTAGTGTTGGTCTTGATGAAATAACCATAGCCACGTGACACGGTGAAGTTGGAACCGGTCCAGAGGCTGTTTACTGGATTAAGACGCCAAGATACAAAGTTGTTCGAGGTACCGTTGTTCCAGTAATAACCGATATAGGTTACACCGCTTCCGATGGAGTCAACGACCTCAGAGGCGCTCGAGTTGGCAGCCGTCCGCCAGCCGTACATGTTCCATGTCGCATAGACTGTGTTGCTGAGGGCGCTATCGAGTGACTCTCCATCCATGCTATAGGATGAGGCCGAACTAGCGTTGCATTTGATATAGTAACCGCGGCCTGCTTCGAGGGTGAAGTTGGATCCGGTCCACTGGAGGTTAATGGGGTTCTGTCGGTAAGATATGTAACTGGACGACGACCCATTATTGGTGTAGTAGCCAATATAACTGCAGTTCGTCGCATCCATGACGTCGGAGGCAGTGACACTATTAGTATTATTGACATATTGGGCGCGTAGGTTCCAGCCGGAGTAAAGGGTCCACGTCTGCGTTTCTGTCGCGAGCATGCCTGGGTTGCTGGTGCCTTCGGTGGGTGTTTGGAAGGCGGTCCAGAGTCCGTCGGTGCTTTGGCCGAGGGTGACGTTTTCGCGGAAGCTGCCGCCGGTTTGGATGCTGCTGTTGAAGTCGGTGGCGTCGTAGCTGACGACGTCGATGACTGAGCCGCTGGCGTTCTTGAGGGTGATGGTGTCTTCGTCGTTGTTGAGGGTGACACCGTCGGTGCCGTTCTTGTAGACGACGAGGAAGCCGCCTGCAGCGATGGTCGTGGAGCCGGTGGTGACGTGGTTGACGTCGATGGTGCGGGCGGTACCGCCGTCGTAGTCGGTGAGGGTCCAGCCGTTGACGTCAACGGATGTCGCGCCGGGGTTGTAGAGTTCGACCCATTCGCCGTTGGTGGCGGGGAGTTCGCCATTGTCGTCGGCAGGGTTTATCATGAGTTCGCTGATGCGGACGAGCGTCTGGTCGGCTTGGCTGGGGAGTGCCGTGACCGTGAAGGTCTTGACGTCAGAGGAGGTGCCGCCGGTGACGGCGATGCTTGCGTTGTAGACGCCGGTCGGATAGCTGACGTTGGTGAATCGGTCGTAGGGGATGGTCCACTGGATGCTGTAGTTGAGGGTGGAGCCTATCCAGGCGTTCTGGTAGTCGTAGCCGTAGCCGTAGGCATAGGCGTAGGCTTGGTAGGCGTAGCCGTAGAGGTAGCCGTAGGCGTAGCCGTAGTCAAACGACGTCGACGTGGAGGCGGTGACGTCTATCTCCTCGCCGTTGCTGCACGTTACGGTCGAGGAACCGGTTGCTTTGGGGAGGCTGCACCAGAAGCTGGAACCGTTGGCGGGGGGCAGGTTGATGGTGAGGTTGACGACGCTGTCTTGCGAGAGGAACTCTTCGTCCTGGACGGTGACGTACGCCATCAGGGTGACGGTCTCGCCGAGGACGGCGTCGGCGATGGCGCCGAGGTAGGCGGTGATCGCGGACGCGGGGCCTGAAATCGCGATCAAGCCGACGATAAGCAGGGTTAACGTTGCGGGCAGTATCTTTCTGGTTTTGCGGTTCATTTTTTTTCTGGTGCCTCCTATTTGGGATGAGCGTGATGGTCTGATTTGATGGTCGTTGCTCAGAACTTTATCTACTTTATAATTATTCCTTTAAAAAACGCACGGCTTCCCCCTATTTTGGGTGGTTGCCAGCGTCTTCGTGTCTGCGGGGGATACCTATAAGGTGGCATTGCTATAAAAAGGCATCAGTTGGAGAGCTGCTCGCCCGCATCCCAGGCGACGCGGGCGGCGGGCAGGACATGGACGCCCTTGATGGTATACTCTAATATGATACTTCCGCCTGGGAGGAGGTCGCCGGCCCGCCAGACGAGGTCGCCGCCGCGGCGCACGACGCCGATGGTCTGCACGTCGACTTCTGTTGACTGAGGGATGGCGTCCTCGACGACGACGTCTTTGAGTATGCGGCGGGTGTCGTTGGTGACGGTGACGGTGGCGGTGTCGCCTTCCTTGGCTTTTTCGACGTGGACGGAGCCGCCGGTGAAGATGGCGGGATACGAGAGGCCCTTTCGTCGCTGGACGACGACCCAGGCTGCGATGCCGACGGCGGCGAGCAGGAAGAGCGCGAGCAGGCCGAGGGGCAGGAGGACGAGGAAGACCGACATGGCGGTGCCGACTATCTTGCCTGCGGAGATGGTGTCGGGGGGACAGGCGGCGAGGTCTGCTTCGATAACGATCGATTTCTCGTCGAGGACGGCGCCGTCGGCGTCGGCGAGCATCGCGGTGACCCGATACGCGTCCTCGCCTTCGGGGACAACAAAGGCGTAGGCGAGAGTGGAGACGTCGTCGGCTTCGACGAGCCCGGTTTGCCGGCTGTCGCCGTAGATGGTGGCTCCCGACGAGTTGGTGACGGCGAGCGTGACCATTCCATGGTGGGTCTCCCGAATGGAGAGGACGTCGACCTTGACGGTGGCGGGCGTCCCCGGACAGTAGCGCCCGGAAACGGCGTCGGGTATGAGCTCGGTGATGCCGAAGCCCGCCGTGCCCGCCTGTTCGGTGAGGGGGCGTTCGCTGCCGACGGCGGCGGCGATGGTGCGGGACTCGCCGGCGCCAAGGGGCTCTTGGGCGTAGTAGAGGAGGAGGGCGCTGTCTCCGAGGATGGAGACGCTGGCGTCCGTGTCATAGGCCCAGGCGTCGCCAGTGTTGCTCTGCTTCCAGTTGGCGACGGCGACGCGGGTGGGATACGTCATGCCCCGGGCGGGGTCGAGGGCGCCCCAGGCCACGATGCTCGGGTCCTCGATGCGGTTGTATGCCTGCCAGTAGCGGAAGTCGAGGCGGTCGCCCTCGTAGGATGCTTCCGTGGACAAAAGGCCGTCGCCGGGGATGTAGATGGGGGCGCCGTCGTTGTCGCCGAGCATGGTGTCGACGTGCAGGCGGGCGCCTGCGATCCGGGAGGCGTCTCCCACGTTCTCGAGGCCGACCTCGATGGCGGTGCCGTTGTCTTCGAGCGTGAAGGTCTGGGTGACGCGGACGCCTTCGGGTAAAAGCCAGGAGACGGTGATGGCGTCGCCTATGACCGTGGGGCCTGCTTCGAGGTAGGCGTCGAGCGACACCTCGTTTCGGGGATTCCTGCTGGTCGCATAGAAGGTGCCGTCGACGGCGACGGTGAGGAAGGTGCCCTCCCAGGGGCGCGGGTAGCGGTAGGTGAGCGTCTCCCAGGCGCCCGCGTAGGAGCCGCCGAGCGCGAAGACGCCGACGTCGTCGCAGGATTCGACGGCGACGTGGGCGGCCCGGGCCTCGCTTTTCAGCTCGACGGTGCACTGGTCGGCTTGGGCGAGAGCATGGGCTGAAAGGACGAATACGAGTACCGCCGCGAGGACCGGTGTTCCCCAACTCATGCCCGAGGAATCATTGTGTCGGCGGGCATATAAATCGGTGGCCGACCTGCGGGGATTTAAATCCGTGTGCGGGAAAAAAGGGTATCATGTCTTCGGCGGGCGACATGCTGGGCACGCTTGCGCTCCTGACCGTGGCCCTCGTCGTGCTGGGTTTCATGTCGGAACGGATACAGGTTGACCCGGGCGAGTTCTTCGCCTCGGTCGTCGCGCCGTTCCTCGCCGTCGTGGGCGTCGTCGTGGGGCTCGTCGCCGTCGTCGCCGTCGTGAACGTCTACCGCTCGCGCGAAGAAGACCTCTACGGGGGCGCCGCGGACTCCCCGCCTCAAGCGAGGCCGAAGGAGGCCGATGGCCCAGGAAAACGAAAACCGTCGTCGTCGAATGGGGAGGGGGGTAAGCCCGGACCGTCCAAGACCTCGCCGGACGGCAAAGACGGCGAAGCCGGCGTGGAGGGAGCCGGCAAAAGCGTTGCCGAGCTCAGCCACCCCGCGGGCGTCGTGGGCATGGGCAACATCCAGAAAGCCGACGAAGAGCCAGACGACGAGGACGACGACCTCGAAGACGATGAAGACGAGGACGACGACCTCGAAGACGAATACGGAGGGGAATTCTAGAGGGCAGACGAAGCAGACATCGATCGCGACGAACTCGTGAAACGAGAGGAGTCGCTGAAAAAACGCGAGGAGAAAATCAAACGAAAAC
>CAYUFO010000165.1:0-4137 GCA_964443985.1 uncultured archaeon
AACATAACCACCAAAAAACAACAAAAACACAAACTAATTATGCAACACTACATTTATCATGTTCTTTTCACCGTTCACAAACGCCCAGGCGGCGGGCTGCATCGGCGCGACCGAGAACTTCACCTGCGGCGACTCGGTCACCGAAAGCTGCACCTTGAACGCGGATCTTTCGTCTTCCGGCACATGTTTCACCGTCAACACGAACGACGTCGTCATCGACTGCCAGGGCCACTGGGTGAACGGCACCGATACCTGGTCGAGCATAGGCGTCCACGTCAACCGAAGCCACAACATCACCGTCAGGCACTGCCGGTTCTCAGACTGGTTTGAAGGCATCTACGTCGACCGCGCCGACAACGGCACCTTCGAGAACAACACCGTCCTCTCCTCGACCTACTATGGCATCCGCCTCAACCGGGCCCGGGGCAACACGCTCTCCTCGAACGCCCTCAACACGACAGGGGGCCGCAACCTCGCCTTCCAGGCGAATTCGGCAGAGGATTACAACAACTCCATCGACGCATCCAACACCGTCTTGGGCGTCCCCATCTCATTTCACTTCCGAAACTGCACGGGATTCGTCGTCGGCGACCAGGCTCTCACCCACCTCACGCTCGCAGACTGCCAAGACGTCACCGTCAGGAACGTGTCGATAGCCAACGCCGACGGCATCTCGCTCGCCTACGTCAACGACTCCGTCATCGCCGACAACACGCTCACAGGCAACTACGTCAACCTCTACCTCGGCTACTCACGGAACCTCACGCTCACAGGCAACGCGCTCGTGAACTCGTCAAAGCAGTACGGCTTGCGGCTACAAAGCGTCGACGACTCAGCCATCACCGACAACGTCATACGCCACAACAGCATGCACGGCATCTACGCCCGATCCTCGGATAACGTCACCCTCACCAACAACACCGTCTGCGACAACGGCGGGGAGAGCTCTAGCTACTACGACATATCCCAAGGCTCATCCGACACCCTCGAAGGCACCGGCAACCTCTGCACCACCACCGAAAACTACAACGACACCGGCACCGTCAACTGCACCCACGCATGCCTCGGCTGCGTCGGGGCAATCGACATCTACCGCTGCGGGGAGACCGTCACTGAAAGCTGCACCCTCAACGGCAACGTGTCGACGAATCTTACCTGCTACACGGCGGGAGCGGACGGCGTGACGATAGACTGCCAGGGCCACTCCATCATCGACACCGGGGGGACCTCGACGCACGGAGTTTTCGTGGGAGACAAAGACGATGTGACTGTAAGGAACTGTGACATCCACGGGTTTCAGCGGGGCATCTATCTCAGCTGCATGTTCGACATCTGCACCGGCTGTCTCATGCAAAACAACACCCTCACCAACACGAGCGAGCGCGGCATGTTCTTTGAATTCGCGCAGAATACGACCGTCACCGGCAACCGTGTCGTCGACGCCGGCGGCGACGCCATCGTCTTCATCTTTTCATCCCAAAGCCACGTGCTCGGAAACACCATCACGGGGGGCGACGAAGGCATCTATCTCACCGCGGCAGACCAGGGCATCCTGGCCGAGAACACCATCACCGACTGCGGGGGCGAGGGCATCTGGGTCAACGGCGAAAACTACTCGATCTGGGAGAACACCATCACCTCAGCCGGCGAGAACGGCATCCGCCTGCAAAGCGGCGATGATCACGTCATCGAAGACAACACCGTTCAAAACAGCACCGAGAACGGCATCTACCTGCAGGGTTCGGTCGGGGTGGGGACCCTCTCCGACAACGTCTTTTGCGCAAGCGGCGTCATCGACGTCAATGATACGGGAACCGGCAGCACCGGCACCGGCAACACCTGCGATTCGACGATTGGCTACAACGACACCGCCTACGACGGCTGCGCCACCACCTGCGACGGCTCGACGGGGCTCTTCACCGGCGGCTGCGTCGGCGCCACCGAGACCTTCGTCTGCGGCGACACCGTCAACGAAAGCTGCACGTTGAACGCCGACCTGTCCGCCAATGGCACCTGCCTGACGCTCGGCGCCGACAACCTCACCGTTGACGGAGCAGGCCACATTCTGACTGGGAATGGGACCTCGTGGGGCGTCTACGCCGTCAACCGCGGCAACATCGTCATCAGAAACCTCAACATCACCGACTTCTACACCGGCATCCACCTCCTCGGCGGCGACAATATTACCCTCCTCAACAACATCGCCTCCAACAACTCCTACTACGGACTCTACCTGCGCGACGTCACCCGCAGCCGGGTCATAGGCAACACCGCCAACGAAAACAACTACGGCATCTTCCTGCAATCGCTCACCCAGAACGCCGTCAACAACTCATTTGTCAACAACACTGCCAACGACAACCTCTACCGGGGCTTGAGCCTCACCAACAACACCAACGCCCCCAACCTCTACAACAGCACCGGCAACACGGTCACCGGCAACGCGTTCTGCAACAACAACCCTGCCGGGAGCCCGACCCACGCCGACCTCTGGGACGACGACAGCAACACCGGCGACAACAACACCTGTGACACGGCCACCAACTGGAACGACGACGGCACCACCGGCTGCACCAACTCATGTGGTTGCAACTGCAATAGCTGTGTAGAGTGTGCAGAAAAGCTCAACGGCACAGAATGCTCGACCGTCTCCCTCATCCGCGACGTCAACCACACCAATGCGAGCCGGTGCCTCACCAATCTGCCCGGCTTCCAGGACGAGACCTTCGATTGCCTTGGCCACACCATCGCCGGACCCGGCGCAAGCCAGCATGGTATCTACCTTTCCGAGAGCAACGGCACCACGATACGAAACTGCATCCTCGAGAACTGGAATGCCGCCTACTACCTGACGAACTCCCAGGACAACGTCCTCGACAACAACACCGCCCGCGACTGCAGCCGCGGCTTTGAGCTCTACAACAACATGGGCTCGACGATTCGCGACAATACGGCGCGATTCATCGGGGGCCGATGCTTCTATTTCAACAACGGCCCCAACACCAACAACTCGTTCACCATCACGGGCAACACCGCCCTCAACTGTTCAAGCATAGGCTTCCAGTTCTGGCGAAGCTACAACAACACCGTGTCCGGCAACACGGCCGACAATTGCACGGACGAGGGCTTCCATCTCTTCGCCTCCGGCGACAACACCCTCACCGGCAACAACGCCACCCTCAACGACAAGGGCATCTATCTGAGAAGCGACGCCAACGGCAACACCCTGGCGAACAACGTCGTCATCGAAAACGACCTCTACGGCATCCACCTCGTGGACTCAGACGAGAACGCCCTCGCGGAAAACAACGCCTGGGGCAACGACGAAGGCGGCATCGTCCTCGTCGACAGCCACAACAATTCTCTCACCGGCGACGTCGCCAACCAGAACACCGGCGGCAACGACCACGGCGGCTTCATGCTCGATGCCTCCCACGACAACACGCTCTCCGCCGTCACCGGCAGCGGCAACTCCGTCGAAGGCCTCTACCTCAACTACTCGGCGCGCACCGTCATCGCCGACTCGACCTTCCAAAACAACACGGGCGGCGGCATCGGCATCATCGCATCGCCCAACACCGCCCTCAGGAACTGCACTGTCACCGACGGCTACAACGTCCTGCTCCGCGCTTCCGACAACACCACATTCGCCAACAACACATTCGCCAACAACAGCCACTACGGCCTCACCCTCTACAGCTCCAACCACACCCGCATCGAGGGCAACACGGTCACCGGCAACGGCGAAGTCGGCATCTTCGTCTGGGGGTCGACCAACGTCACCGTCAGCGGCAACACCGTCACCGACAACGGCATCGTCGGCGTCGACCTCTCTCTCAACTCCTTTGGAAACACCGTCACGGGCAACACCATCGCCCAGACGGGTTGTGGTAGCACCTTCCACATCAGCCAAGAAATCGGCAGCGGCCTTTGGGCAGAGCGCTACAGCCAATCCTATGAGACCGCTTATACGACCAAGTTTTTCGCGTTCACCACCCTCGCAGACCGGCTCAAGCTGCGCATCACCCAGCGCGACGTCCCCTTCGCCGGCATCGAGGCAGCCGAGCTTTCCGCCTGCGGCAACCCCGTAACGCCCGACTACGCCATCGACGCCGACACCGGCGAGAGCGTCCTCGA
>CAYUFO010000166.1:0-4115 GCA_964443985.1 uncultured archaeon
CAAGGGTGGAACACGTAACATCGGTTGCGGGATCAGCCACTGAATGAGTGAAATAATCTCCTCCCTTTGGTGTTTTTGGAAATTCCTTGATGGAATGCTTTTTATCGGGGAAAGCCCCGCCAATCATTTCCTCGATTGCTTTGACGCGATGTTCATAGGATGTCGGAACAACGCTGGAAGACGACGCTTTTTTTGAGCTGACCAAGAGTCTGGTGTGACCCATATCGTCACGCGAGTATTCCCGTCTCCCATGGCGAACGCTTTTTTGAGTATATCTCTATGACCCAAGTGAAGACCATCCCAGCTCCCGGCGATACTCACTTCCCTGATCTGCTTTCTCCCCTTTTTATGAGAGTGGGTGAAAAAAAGAAAAAGAAAGAGAAAAGTGACTCGCCGGTTATTCGGCGAGCCGGAACTTGTAGGCGTAGCGGATGATGCCCGACTTGCCGTCTTCGATGACTTTTCTGAAGCACGAGCAGACCTTGCGGCCGACGTGGATGTCTTCGATGGCGGCATCGACTATCTGGGTCGTGACGAGCGGGCCTTCGTCGAGCTTGACGATGGCGACTATCATGGGCCGCATGTAGCCGAATCCCTTGGGCAGGCTGTAGGCGATGGTGTAGCTGTAAATCTCGCCTTTACCCGAGAACTTGAAGTCCCCGACTTTGCCCTTGCGCCGGCAGTTGGGGCAAATCTTCCTCGGGGGGAAGAAGCTATCGCCGCAGGTCGCGCACCGGCTGCCGATGAGCGAGTACCGCTGGGGGATGAGGCGCCAGTGCATGGGGAGTCCTTCGCTCATTTGGGCACCTCCTGCCCGAGGATGTGGACAACACAGGTTGCACCGCTTCCTCCGACGTTGTGCGTCAGGCCGTAGCGGGCCCCCTTTATCTGGCGCTCGCCCGATTCGCCGCGGAGTTGCTCGGTGGCCTCGATGACCTGGGCGACGCCGGTGGCGCCGACGGGGTGGCCCTTGGACTTGAGGCCTCCCGACGTGTTGACGGGAATCGACCCCTCCAACGCGGTTTCGCCCTGCTCGGTGAACTTCCCGCCTTCGCCGACCTTGCAGAATCCGAGGGACTCGATGGCCATGAGCTCGGCGATGGTGAAGCAGTCGTGGACTTCGGCGAAGTCGATGTCGGCGGGCTTGAGGCCTGCCTGATTGTAGGCGGCCTGGCCTGCCTTGACGGCGGCCTCGGTCCTGCAAAGGCTCGCCCTGTCGTGGAGCGCGAGCGTGTCTGACGCCTGTCCCGAGCCGTGGATCCACACCGGGTTCTTGCAGAGTTTCTTGGCAGCCTTCTCGCTTGCCAGGACCGCGACTGCGGCGCCGTCGGTGATGGGGCTGCAGTCGAAGAGCTTCAGGGGCGTCGCGATGGGCGCCGAGTTCATGACGTAATCCAACGACACCTTCATCCGGTACTGGGCGTTGGGGTTCATGGCGCCGTTTCGGTGGTTTTTGACCGCCACCATGGCCAACTGCTCTTCGGTGGTGCCGTACTCTATCATGTGGCGCTGGGCCATGAGGGCGTAGAGGGCGGGGAAGGTGACGCCGTGGAAGGCCTCCCATTCCTGGTCGCCTGCTCCCGCAAGCGCGACGTTCGCCGAGAAGGTGGGGATGTCGGTCATCTTCTCGACGCCGCCGACGACGACGATGTCGTTTTCGCCCGCCTTGATTGAGAGGTACGCTTCGCGGACGGCGAGGCCGCCTGAGGCGCACGCTCCTTCGACACGGGTGGCCGGCTTGCCGGTGAGCCCCGCGTAGTCGGCGACGAGGGCCGCGATGTGCTCCTGCTGGATGAAGAGGCCCGGCGACATGCTGCCGACGTAGGCCGCGTCCACGTCTTCGCCTTCGATGCCGGCGTCGTTGATGGCGGCAAGGCCTGCTTCGGTGATGAGGTCGCGGTAGCTTGCCTCCCAGAATTCGCCGAATTTCGTCATGCCGACGCCGATGACCGCTACGTTGTTGTCTGACATTTCGTTCACCTGGTTTATTTGTCGAGGGCTACGCCTTTGAGTTTCGACTTGTATTTCGCGTAGACGGCGTAGTCGATGTAGATCTTGTCGTCGAGGTAGCGCTGCAGGGGGGTGGGGTTGCGGCGTTTCTCGTTTTCTTTTTTGACGTTGATGATGAAGGCGTCGCTGCCGGCTCCCGAGCCGTAGCTGACGGCAAGGATGCGTTCACCTTTCTTGGCCTCGTCGAGCGTCTTGGCGATGCCCAAGGGCGTCGCGCCGCTGTAGGTGTTGCCGACGGTGGGAACCACCATGCCGGGCTCGATTTGTTCCTTTTCGAAGCCGAGCATCTTGCCGATGCGGCGGGGGAACTTGCCGTTGGGCTGGTGGAAGACGACGTAGTCGAAGTCGCCGGGCTTGAGCTTGTGGCGCTCCATCATGCCCGTGGCGGCGGCCGAGACGTGCTTGAAGTAGGCGGGCTCTCCCGTGAACCGCGAGCCGTGGCGGGGGAAGTCCTCGCCTTCGCGGCGCCAGAAGTCGGGCGTGTCGGTGGTGTAGCTGTAGGTGTCCTCGATGTCGGCGACCGTGTTCTTCTCACCGATGATGAAGGCGGCGCCGCCTGCCGATGCAGAGTATTCGAGGGCGTCGCCGGGCTTGCCCTGGCTGGTGTCTGCGCCGATGGCGAGGCCGTACTTCACGTAGCCGCCGGCGACGAGCCCCATGCAGGTCTGGATGGCGGCGGTGCCGGCCTTGCAGGCGAACTCGTAGTCGGCTGCGGTGAGGTGGGGTTGGGCCTCGATGGCGGCCGCCACGATGGTCGCCGTGGGCTTGACCGCATAGGGATGCGATTCGCTGCCCACGTAGATGGCGCCGATGTCGGCGGGGTCGATGCCTGCGTGGCTGAGCGCGTTCCTTGCGGCTGCCACGCTGATGGTGACCGTGTCTTCGTCGATGCAAGGCACCGTCTTCTCGATGATGCCCAGGCCTTTGCTCATGCGGGCGCCGTCGTCGTTCCAGACGCGCGCGATTTCTTCGGCCTTGATCCGGTATTTCGGCAGATATGTGCCGTATCCAACTATTCCTACCATTTTGTATCACATCGTTGCGTGTGCGAGTTTTTTGACGAGTTCTTCTTCTTTTTCGATCTGGCTCACGATGAGCGGTATCTTCTCTATGGTCGCGATTTTCTTTGCGAGGGCGTCGACTTCGTCGGGGGCGAGTCCGTGCAGGACGACCATGCTGGGCTTGGGGTTGGTGACCTTGACGGCTATCATGGGGGAGCGGCCGAGCTGGACTTTGGTGAATATGAGGGCGCGCTTCTTGTTTCTGCCGTAGAGGAGCTTGAAGTCCTGCTCGGACAGCGATAGGATGGCCTGCAGGCTGTCGATGAGGGTGTAGCCGTAGAGTTTGTTTTCGTAGGCTTCTTTTTTGTTGGCGATGATGCGGCCGTGGATGGCACGGATGAGTGTGCGGTTGTCGAGGGCTTTTTTGCTTTCGTATTGTGCCATGATGGCGGGGGTCTGGGCGGCCGAGTCCGATATCTTTTGGACGATGCGGGTGCCGGTTTTCGCATCGATTTTTATGAGGCCGCGCACGAGGTTGCGCACGAAGGCTGCGCCGGGGGAGTTTCTTCTTCCGGCCTCGTAGTCGGAGAGGACGGAGGGCGAGATGCGTAGTTCTCTGGCGAGGGCGCCCTGGGTGACGCCGAATAGTTCCCGCCATTTCTTCATGGCGGCGCCGGGCCGTTTGGCGATGACGATCTCTCCGGCGATGGTCCGGGCGAGCAGTTCGTTTGCGGGCATGGGCGAAACGACAGGGTATTGGGGCGGACGATATAAATAGGTTGGGGGTTTTTTTCGACGATTGACGATTTTTTCCTAGAGGAGGAGGTTGAGGGTTGCCCCGACGAGCCCTGCGACGAAAACCATTATCAGCGACGCCAGTGCCATGTCCCTGACGCCGAGCTCGCGGACCATGACGGTGAAGGTCGCAACGCACGGGAAGTAGACGGCGAGGATGGTGCAGGCTATCGTCAATTGTTGAGCGCTCATCCCCAGTGGTGCGAGCATGCCGACGGCGACGTCCTTTCTGAGAAAACCGACCACCAGCGCCCCGACGGCCTCGGGGGGCAGGCCCAGGACCCTGGTGACGACCGGGCGGAAGGCCTT
>CAYUFO010000167.1:0-4061 GCA_964443985.1 uncultured archaeon
CCCGTGAAGGATCTCGCAACCGGCCGCGTGTACATCACCAGCCAGAACCACGGCTTCGTCGTCGACGCCGAAAGCTGTCAGGGCACGGGCCTTGAGGTCACCCACGTCAACCTCAACGACGGGAGCGTCGAAGGCCTCAGACACACCGACCTCCCCGTCCACACCGTCCAATACCACCCAGAAGCCCATCCCGGCCCCTGGGACAGCAGCTACCTTTTCGACGAATTCATCGCAGGCATCTGAATCCCCCCGCCAGCATTCTCTCGTCAATCTCCCCCCTCCTCATCCAACGCTGCCCCCCACGACCAACCTCTCCCCAACCGCATCATTTCTTTTTTAACAATCCATAGTATACCATGGCAGCCTCGGGCACCGACCGCGTCATCCGCGACGCCATCCACGGCGACATCGCGCTTTCGCGCCTCGAAGTCGAGCTTCTCGACACGCCCGCCATGCAGCGCCTTCGGCACATCCACCAGAACGGCCTGTGCTACCTCGTCTATCCCTCGATGACGAGCACGCGCTTCGAGCACAGCCTCGGCGTCATGCACCTTGCCGGCCGCGTCGCCAGCCACCTCAATCTCAGACCGAAAAACACCCGGGCATTGCGCGTCGCCGGCCTGCTGCACGACGTCGGCCACGCTCCCTTCAGCCACACATCCGACGACATCCTCGCCGCCAAGAACATCTACCATGAGGAGCAGTCGGCGGCCCTCATCCAAGCCGACCCCCTCGCTGGCATCCTCGCGCGCCACAAGCTTGATGCCTGCCTCGTCGCCGACCTCGTCGTGGGCGGCGGACGCCTCGGAAAACTCATATCAAGCGAGATAGACGTCGACAAGATGGACTATCTCTTGCGCGACGCCCACTATGCGGGTGTCTCCTATGGCCGCACCGACGTCGAGCGCATCATGGAGTCCGTCCGCCTCGCCAACCACGACATCGTCCTTGAGTCCGGCAGCCTTGAGGCCGTGGAGTCGCTTCTCATCAGCCGGGGCCTCATGCACCAGACCGTCTACTGGCACAAGACCAAGCGCATCGCCGAGGCCATGCTCGTCGCCGCCGTGTCCCGGCTCATCGACCGAAGGAAACTCGCCGTCCGCCGCTACATGCGCATGGACGACATCGACCTCATCGCATCGCTTCGGGCGAGCCGGGGCTATAGCCGCGACCTCATGCGCCGCCTGGACGAGCGCCGGCTCTTCAAGCTCGCCGCCCGTGCCAAGCTCGCCGCCTTTTCCGAAGACGAGCAGAGGACCCTCTACGAAGACAAGGCCCGCCTGCAGCGCGCCATCGCCTCAGAGCACGGCATCCGGAAGGGATACGCGCTCCTCGACGTCCCCGAAGCCAAACTCCAGGAATACAAGACCAAAATCGAATACGATGGCGAACTCCGAAGAATCGACGAAGTCTCCACCCTCGCCCGAAGCCTCGAGGCCGCCGAAGAGGACCGATACACCGTCAACGTCTACGCGCCAACTGACGACGTCGACGCGTTCAAGGGCTTCGATTTGAACGACTACCTCGACTCATAGCACTGCCCCCACAATCTCTTGGATGTCGGCAGCTACTTTTTCGACGGGTTGGGTGCCGTCGACGACCGTCAGATCGGGAAAGCGGCGGTAGTTGGCGTGGACTTTCTGAAGGAAGGTTTCATACCCGTCGGCGTCCGATTCGAGGGTCGTGGGGCGCTCGAACTTCTCGAATCTCAAGTACTTGGTGCGGGCCGCCTCGTAGTCGGCCATGGCGGTCATGCGGGCCTCGTCGAGTTCGAGGAGGTCGGCCATGAGGGCTTCGAGGTGCTTTTGGGCGCCGCGGGCGTTTCGGGCGTCGAAGTAGTTCTTGAGCTTCTTGTCGCCCTGGGCGCCTGACTGGGCGTAGGGGTTCTTTTTGTAGCGGTGGAACTTGAGGCGGACGTCGTGGAACTTCTTTCTGGCCTGCTCGAACCGTTCCTTTTCGGCCTCGAATTTCTTCCGCGCCTCTTCTGCCTCCTGTTTCTCCCGCTCTATCTTCTCCCGTATCTTGTCGGCGGCCTTCTCGGGCGGCACGTCGAGGAGGACGGCGACGTCGGGCGTGCGAAAGTCGTTGAGGGCGACGAGCCAGTCCCAGTCGACGCCTTGTGCGTGCTGGTAGGCGATGGTCGAGTAGATGTAGCGCTCGGAGACGACGATTTTGTCGGCGAGCAATGCGGGTTCGACGACGTCGGCGAGGTGGTGGATGCGGTCGGCGGTGAAAAGGAGTGCGAGGGCTTTGGGTTCGAGCTCGACCTCCGAGGACAGGATCTCTCGGACGAACTGCCCTATGCGGCTCGCGCTCGGCTCCGCCGTCAAGTGGACGTCGGCGCTCTTTGTCTTGAGCCACTCGGCGAGCAGCTTCGCCTGGGTGCTTTTGCCGCAGCCGTCCACTCCCTCCAAGACGATGAACATGGCAGCCAATTAATGGCTCTTAATTCTTAAAAGTCTCCTCCCTATCCTCAGACACCATTTGTGTATCGGGTGAGGTGGCCAACATGACTGATGTGCGCATAGAGAAACCATCCGCTGAGGAGCTCGCAGACCTCGGCATCGACGACTGGGGCATCTGGGAGAAGGAGGTCTCAGACTTCCCCTGGCACTACGAGGACAGCGAGACCTTCTACGTGTTCGAGGGCCGCGCCACGGTCGACACGCCCGGGGGCGCCGTCGAATTCGGCGCAGGCGACCTCGTCACCTTCCCTGCCGGTTTGGACTGCACGTGGCACGTCACCGAACCCCTCAAGAAACGATACACGTTCGGATTAAAGCGATAGACGATGATTTCCCGAAACGAGATACAGGACCTCCTAGACGACTACGACCTCTCACAGCCCAAAGTCGGCGTGCTGGCGAGCCATTCGGCGTTGGACGTCGCCGACGGCGCCGCCGACGAGACCCTTTCGACGGTGCTCTTCTGCCAGCGGGGCCGCGAGCAGACGTATTTGCGCTATTTCAAAAGCCTGCGGCGCGGCGGCAAGGTGCTGCGGGGCATGGTCGACGAGGCCCGCGTGTATCCCAGATTCAAGGACATGCTCGCCGAAAAGGAGCAGGTGAAGATGCGCGGCGAGAGTCTCATCTTCGTTCCCAACCGCAGCTTCACGAGCTATTGCTCGATGGATGCCATCGAGGACGAGTTCAGGGTCCCCTTGATTGGTAGCCGCAATATGCTGCGTGTCGAGGAGCGCGGCCAGGGCCAGGACTATTATTGGCTTTTGGAAAAGGCGGGCCTCGCCTTCCCCGAAAAGATAGCTAAGCCTGAAGATATCGATGAGTTAGCCATCGTCAAGCTCCATCACGCCCAGAAGAAATTGGAGCGCGGCTTCTTCACCGCCGCCACACCCGAACAATATGAAGCCAAAAGCCAAGCCCTCATAAACCAAGGCGTCATCACCAAAGAAGCGCTCGCAGAAGCCCGCATCGAGCGCTACATCATCGGCCCCGTCTTCAACCTCAACTTCTTCTACTCGCCTATCGAAGACGAAATGGAACCCCTCGAACTCCTCGGCGTCGACTGGCGCTTCGAATCGAGCCTCGACGGCCACGTCCGCCTGCCCGCACCCCAGCAGATGGAGCTCATGGGAACGCCCCAGGAGATCCCCGAGATGACGGTCTGCGGCCACAACAGCGCCACCATCCGCGAAAGCCTCTTAGACAAGGCCTTCGCCCTCGGCGAGACCTTCGTGAAGGCGGCCAAAAAACACCACGACCCCGGTATCATCGGCGCCTTCTGCCTGCAAACCTGCATCGACCGCGACTTGAACTACTACATCTACGACGTCGCGCCCCGCATCGGCGGCGGCACCAACGTCCACGTCAGCGTCGGCCACCCCTACGGCAACGCATTATGGCGGACCAACATGAGCACCGGCAGGAGAACCGCATTAGAGATAAAAAGAGCCATCGAACAGGAACGGGTGAATGAGATTGTAACGTGAAAGTGGACTTTAAGAAACCATGGATTTGGATTCTTGTAGGAGTGATCTATGGGGTCTATTCATGCCGCGGAGAGCCGGAAACAACGAAGAGCTCTGCTCTTCGAGTTCACGA
>CAYUFO010000168.1:0-884 GCA_964443985.1 uncultured archaeon
CCCTTTGAGAAGACCTTCACGTATACGCCGTCGCAGATTAGGTTGGGATAGATACTGTAGAATAAATTCAGTCTTGAATATTCTACCAAGCTCCCGATTTGCGCGATAGAACTGGTTCTTCTTGCTTGAGGATACAAGCCGTTTCAGTGCCACTGACGCTGTTGTATAACCCATCTCAAGTGAAGCATAGAATTGCCCCATCCGCTCCCAGTGATCTCGGATCCAATGCATTTTGATCGTATGGTCGGAATTATTGACCATAGGGTTAAGGATTCCATAGTCCTTCTGCCTATCAATGCAATAGATATGTTGATGATGAATCCCTCTAATTCGAGGACAGAATCGCCTGCCAAACATTGCGAAAGCAGCAAAGTTGATCTCGGTATAACCGTGAGTATCGGTATAATGTTCTTCCAGTGGTAGGTCTGTTTCGTTATAGAGCAATCCATCCAGGACATACGGAGCATCTCTATTTGTGCATTCAATGGGAATACTGTAAAATGGGGCATAGTTGTCCGCAACAAATGAGTAGAATTCCAATGCGAAATCCCTTAACTTGGTACTGAAGGTCTGCTGTAAAACTTTTCTTGGGAGTGAAAATCGCTGTCCATCGCTACTGGAAGTCTTACCTTGGCCCCAGATTTTAGATGAGTCAAGATTAGCAATAGCTTGAACCACGATGCTCAAGGCACTTCGTTGGGCTTCCTCTGTCAATTGCCAATCAGTGATGCGCTTTATCTGCTCATAGCTTACTCCCTGGGTGAGCCTTGACATAGTATAGGGACCAACATTGCATCCGTGCGCCATAATGGTAGCAAGTATGGCGCAGATATCCTCAGTTTGTCTTTTCCTTTCCATAATTCTCTTCTCTGTTGGCATCACAA
>CAYUFO010000168.1:894-4058 GCA_964443985.1 uncultured archaeon
AACTTCAATTAGAAGGTCTGGAAGTTTGATGGGCCGCATATGTTGTGACAGCCAGTTTTTCAGTTGTTCTAGTTGGACCTCCTTGTCGGGGTCGAGGGTTTCTATGGTATCTGATGAAAGGCGCCAACCGTTTTCATCTACCTTGGCATAGGAATTTTCAGATTGGGACGCGAGGAAATTATCATAGGCACGGTTAAGCCGGCCAGATAAATAGGCGCAGGCTTCTTCAGCTTGGGATGGCAAATCCGCACGCTGGAAGAAGTGTTCTCTCATATCATTCCACTGATTGTAGGGGATTAAGAAATTATCAAATCGCCCAAATCTCTTGCTATGAGATATGGCAATATTTCCTGATTTAATTTCATCTCGTAGCTTTGTGAGTAGGACACATTCCCATGCCCGTTTGTCAATAATTCCGTTCTGTTCTATGAAGGAAAGCAATTCGGCAGGCACAAAATCAGTAGGTGCATCTGCTGGAAGCGTTCGTTTATTCTGGGTATTAACCTCTCTGAGAAGTTCAACCGCTTCCAATATTGACGCGCTCTCGACTGCTTCTTGCTCAAATTCCAAATGTCTCAACAAAGTTGGCGAAAATTTGCGTAGGTATTGAAATCGCCTCAATATTCCAGAAAAGCGATATTGCTTCTTTCCAGATATGGCATCTTGAATCTTGGCCGTTTGAGAAGCTAACGTCTCCTGGGAAATCCTGCTGAACACTATTTCGCGCAATTCTTTATCTCCTACTTCCTCATCCAGAATAATCTGTGCAAGTTCCTGCAACATAGAGAGCGAATCCTGGATCAATCGCCGTTTTTGTCTCATGAATTCGTCTACATCATTTTGAGCACGGTTATGTACCCGGTTCATCAATTTATCATACATGTCGATAAGCTGGTCTACTGTGTCCTGGTAAGTCTGACATAGAAAGCAGGCTACTGCGGCATATCGATGTGAACGTTCCAGTTCGCGAAGCCGATGAGCGGAACATCCCCGGACATAACGAGTCAGAGTTCGCTGATAATTGTTGTGAAGCCATGAAAAATCGTGCATCAAAACTCCAGTTGCCTCAATGGTCTTTAGTTTGTCTGTTAGGTTGGTTATCGCTCCTGCCGATGGAATACCTGGCGGCTCTTTTAGTATCTGCAATTCTGATACTTTGCCATTTTCTACTTCCAATAATCTCAGCCGACAGAGATTCTGTAATCTTCTGATAGATGCTTTGGCTTGCATTTCTTCTTTGCTCCCCAATGATACGATGGAGTGTTGAGATAGCAGGTTCGAGGATATTTTGCTCTTTCAAAAATATCTTGGCTTGATGCTGCAATGCTTCAGTCCTTTCTAAACGACATGATTGTTCAAAAAGAAAGTGTTGCAAACACTGTAATTGCTCTGAGTCTAACCGCCTTTTCTTCAGATAATCCTGGATACGTATCTGGTGCTCTGAGACAGTTTGTCTACGTTCAGCGTATTGCTCAATCTGACTCACATCAATCCCCAGTTGCACCCCAACGAAATCGAGCACCTCTTGTATGAGCTCCAAAGGTTGCTGTGCTGGGAAACGGTTCATCAATCTGACAAATGCAATCTGGTAGGCAAATCCCAGGTGATTGTGAGTTCCCCGACATTGAGCAATTTGAACCTTGTCTTCTAGAGTAAGAGTGCCGTATTCGATCATTTGTTTCTGTGGCCAACCATTATCTCCTGCGGTAGTTTTTACAGTATTCATTGATACCTCCTACTAATGAAATGTTGATAAAAACGCACGTCTTCTTCTACGCATATCGTCGAAGAAAACCATTGAATTAGTTAGACGCATAGTGTATATTATAAGTTATTCCGAGGTTTTCTTCTACACTACCACTCCTGAAGAGGTGGAAATCATGAAAACAGTAGCTTATCTGAGAGTCTCCAAAGATTCTCAGGATGTCAACAATCAGAAACTTGCCATTCTGGAATTTGTTCAGCGGGAACAGATTAAAGTCGATCGTTTTATGCACATTACCGTTTCCTCGCGGAGATCCACGAAGGAAAGAAAAATAGACCAACTCCTGGAGGAATTGGAGACAGGAGACACGCTTATTGTAAGTGAACTCAGTCGGATGGGACGTTCGGCGGGAGAAATCATCACAACCATTGATACTCTGGTCAAAAAAAAGATCCGTTTCTTCGCTGTCAAGGAGGGTATCCGTCTCAATGGTTCTCAGGACATACAGACCAAAGTGATGGTGACGATGTTTGGGTTGTTCGCTGAAATTGAGCGGGATCTAATATCAATGAGGACGAAGGAAGCTTTGGCGGCGGCAAAGGCATCTGGTAAACAGCTTGGGCGGCCGAAAGGGACCAAAGGTAAGTCAAAGCTGGATGGTAGAGAAGAGGAAATCAAAGAGCTATTGAAGATGGGAGTTTCCAAAGCCTCCATTGCTAAGATAACTGGAGTTAGCCGCGCCAATCTCTACCATTTTATTGAGTCCAGGAAGCTCGTTTGACGAATTTCTGTTTCGACCTGATAACCATTTATAAGGAGAAATCAGGAACTATGGAGAACCGTCAAGAGATCCTCAGAGCTGTATTACACCATCTATACCAGGACAATACAAAGTCAGGTTCGCATTGTAAATACAATCTCTGCTACCATATTGTTTGGATCACCAAGTATCGTCGAAGTTTCCTGAAGGGAGAACTTGCCACTAAGCTGAAGCATATCCTGGATCAAATTGCTCGTGATTATGGGCTTAACATCATTGCCCTAGAAGTCATGCCCGATCACGTACATATGATTGTGGAAGCTCAGCCCAAATGGTCACCCGCCAGGCTCATCGGAACGCTCAAAGGAGTCTCATCGCGCCATATGAGAGCGGAGTTCCTACCTATAATAAAGCGGCACATCTGGAAGGATAATACGCTCTGGGCAAGAGGCTATTACGTTTCATGTGTTGCTGATTCGATAACAATTGGAATGGTCAAAGAGTATATCCAAAATCAGAAGAAACGGGATGATACAGATAGCATTCAGGGAGAGCTTTTCTGATGGCACTTCCGACAGGAAGGGAACAATCAAACATCAGCAGTGCCTTAGCGTGCATTTTCGCAGCAATCTGCCTGATACCCAGAATTCATGGAAGTGGAGCTGTCCAGCCGTAAAACCACCAAAGAACGCCGTATAG
>CAYUFO010000169.1:0-1935 GCA_964443985.1 uncultured archaeon
ACTTCCTCAACCTTTCACAACGCTAACTTCACTTCGTGAAGTTGCGCCCAAGGAGCCTGTAGCTCCTTAGGGAGGTTGATCAAAGGTGCGTTTCGGCCCGATGGGCCTCAAGCGCTCTGATTTCAAACCCTTAGGCCGAAGCTCCACGGCCACTGCCGAAAGAGATAGGGGAAAGATAAAAATAAAAATAAGAGATCGGAGAGTGTACGTAGGCAACTTGTCGCCAAAAGTTGTGTTGGCTGGTAGAGCCGGTTAGTATGAGTAGGCTAAACACCTCGCCGAAGCTTGGTGCGTACACCCCTCACCTATCAATCCCGTCTTCTACGGGGGCTCAGTCTACCTCGTTTTCGGGAATAGTTTCAGGCTTAGATGCTTTCAGCCTTTATCTAGAAGGGCGTGGCTACCCAGCGTGCCCTGTCGGACAACTGGTCAACTAGAGGCCCCGGCACATTGTTCCTCTCGTACTAAATGAGCCTTTCCCTCAGGTAAACGACAATTCCAGTAGATGCCGCCAAACTGTCTCGCGACGTTCTAAACCCAGCTCACGTACTCCTTTAATGGGCGAACAACCCCACCCTTGGCTGCTTCTGCACAGCCAGGATGGAATGAGCCGACAGCGAAGTAGCAAGCGGCGGGGTCGATGTGTACTCTTGCCCGCCACCACTCAGTTATCCCCGGGGTAGCTTTTCTATCAGCCCGGTCCCCCATAGATGAGGATCCGGGGTTCGCTAGACTTCTCTTTCGAGTCCAGATTCCTTAGTGTTCGTAATCTGGTCAGGCCGGCTTTTGGTCTTATCCTCGACGACCGGTTTCTGTCCGGTCTGAGCCGACCATTAGATACCGTTGATATCATTTCAACGGTGTGGCGCCCCACCCGAACAGCCCACCTGCAGGTGTCCTTGCAATGAAGTGAGGGTTGCGAGTAAAGTTAGGTGGTGTCTCATCGGCGACTAGCGACACCCCGAAAGATGCCGCATAACGTCTCCCACCTACACTGCGTAACTTGACCCACAACCCAACCACAGGTTGCTGTAAAGCTCCACGGGGTCTTCGCGTCCCGCTGGAATTCTCTGGCCTTTTCACCAGAATAGTTGGTTCACCGAGCCTCTGCTTGGGACAGCATGGATCTCGTTAGACCATTCGTGCAAGTCGCCAATTAAGCGACAAGGTATTACGCTACCTTAAGAGGGTCATAGTTACCCCCGCCGTTTAGCGGTCCTTCGCTCCCTTGGAAGGGAGTTTGAGATGCCGCCACTGGGCAGGTATCAGCCCCCATACGTGGCCTTTCGACTTTGCGGGGACCTATGTTTTTAGTAAACAGTCGGATCCATCTTGACACTGCGACCTACCACTCGCGCGGTAGGCACCCCTTCTACCAAAGGTACAGGGCTAATTTGCCGACTTCCCTAAGCAGAGTTACCTCGCCACACCTGAGCTTGCTCAGCTAGGGGCACCTGTGTCAGATCTCGGTACGAGCTGTCCGGATCCAATCGCTTCCCTTTTCACGGACTCCAAGGCTTGCCCGAACCCCCAAACGGGGGCCATGCACAGTTTCAGCTGCTTCTCACCGTTACGGTACTCCACAGCGGTATCCTGCTCAGACAAGACGACAGTCTTGCTCGAGCTACCCCGAAGCGTCAGAAAGCGACCCTGCGTTGCCGCATGTACCAGACAGGTACAGGAATGTTAACCTGTTTCCCTTTCGACTAGAGCGGGTTACGCGTGTCTTAGGATCGACTAACCCTCAACTGACGAACATTGTTGAGGAACCCTGGCCCTTCAGGTGACGAGGATTCTCACCTCGTTGTGCTGTTACTACAGGCAGGATTCTTATTCAAGCCGGATCCACGCCTCCTCACGGAGACGCTTCTCCTCCGACAAGACACCTTCCTACGCGATCACGGTTCTAAGAATCGTGCGTCGTGGTATCGGCAG
>CAYUFO010000169.1:1945-4051 GCA_964443985.1 uncultured archaeon
GGCAGGCAGCTTAGCCCCGTCCATTTTGAGGGCCCTAGGCCTCGGCGAGTGAGCTGTTACGCTTTCCTTAGAGGATAGCTGCTTCTAAGCTAACCTTCTCGCTGTCTTAGGTCTAAGACGCCTTTGCTTACACTGAGCTGCCGTTTAGGGGCCTTAACCACGAGCAGGGCTGTTTCCCTTTCGGGACACCGGCTTACCCGGTGCCCCCGTTTCCGACCTTCTACGACGTATCTGGATTCGGAGTTTGACAAGACGTTGAAGACTTTCGCCTCCGGGACATCCAATCAGTGCTCTACCCCAGACACGGTCTCAGGCCAGAATGGACTGAGGTCCATTTCGGAAGGAACCTGCTATCACCGAACGCGATTAGCATTTCACTTCTATCCCCGGGTCACGAGAACGGGTTGAGCCCAGAAGCTCTAACAGACCTCCATCCCCCGGAAGGGGGACTTCGTCTTGCCCAGGGTTAGATCGTCCGGTTTCAGGTAGAAACCCCGTGATTCATGGCAGTACGTTACCATCTCCCTGGCACCGAAGTGCTGCGGAGTCTTGGTTTCCCTGCCCCTTGCGGGTCACCACGGAGTATCACTCCCTGCCCCATGTTTCAAGACGGACGATGCGACACCTTAAATGCCGCATCGAACTTTCGCCACACAGTTTCAGGTTCTTTTCACATCCTGTTAAAGATCCTTTTCGACTTTCCCTCACGGTACTAGTTCGCTATCGGTCTTGAGGCGTATTTAGGGTTGGGAGTCAATGCCTCCCAGTTCCCGAGCAATATCCAATGCCCGGTACTCGCGGACACCGCTTCGCCTCTCCCGACTCAAGCTACGGGGCTGTCACCCTGTTTCGCGCCGCGTTCCAGCGGACTTCGCCTCGCCGTTCGAGGAGAGTATGCGGGCCGACACACCACATCTCCGCACCCTCGCGGATGCGGATTCAGTTTGCCTCTGTCCGGCGTTCGATCGCCTTTACTAACCGGATCGCATGTTGCTTTCTTTTCCTGCGGGTACTAAGATGTTTCAATTCCCCGCGTACCTGCTCCCAGATGGGAGCGATTCGGACATCTCAGGTTCAATGGCTGCGTGCGCCTCGCCTGAGCTTTTCACAGCTTGCCATGTCCTTCGTCAGCTCTCAAGCCAAGTCATCCCCTGTGTGGCTTCGTCCAACACAACTTTTCTGGCGAGTTACCTACGTATGACTCTCATCATCCGCGTCCCAGTCACTGGGCATGCGGACTCGACCTCCGTCCCCAGCCAGTCGGCCGGGGAGTGCATTGTTTCACTGCGATGAGCAATGAATCGTATGGGTGGTGAAAGAATCAGGTAGTTGAATAAGGGTACGACCAAGCGTCTCCTACCAGATTGCGGAAGATACTATTGGATGAAATCCTTTAAAAAAGATTTCCTTTGGACCCATCGGGACGCTCAAAATCCAGGGGATTTTGGCGCGCTGGAAATCCGGGGGATTCCCATACGTTTGAACCTGCGAGTTCAAACCCAATCCATGCATGGACCCGTCGGGATTTGAACCCGAGGCCTCCCGCGTGCAAGGCGGACGATCTACCAGTCTGATCTACGGGCCCGACAGGTGTCCCCCCGACGGGATATGAGTGGATACATTTCGTCGAACGCCTAAAAATAAGCCCCTGTGTGCAAAGCGGCTGCCGAAACGCACCGACACTACGTGTCGGGCGATCACGGAAGCGAACCAGATAAATATCGCGAAAAGTGCAGATATTGCACTGATTCGCATCCGTGATTGGTTTCTTGGAGGTGATCCAGCCGCAGATTCCCCTACGGCTACCTTGTTACGACTTAACCCCCCTTGCGAAAATAGGATTCGACACATCCGAATGGTTGCGCCTCACCCTAAATTCACTCGGTTGGTTTGACGGGCGGTGTGTGCAAGGAGCGGGGACACATTCACCGCTGGATGGTGACCAGCGATTACTAGGCATTTCAGCTTCACGAGGGTGAGTTACAACCCTCGATCCGAACTAAGACGCACTTTGAGGATTAGCTCGCACCTTTCGGTGTCGCGACCCATTGTGTACGCCATTGTAGTCCACGTGTAGCCCAGGAGATTCGGAGCATACTGACCTAC
>CAYUFO010000170.1:0-1651 GCA_964443985.1 uncultured archaeon
ATTGCAGTGAAGAGTGCGAAGAATAGGTGTCTGCGTGCCATGCGTCTCCTCAGGGTTATTCCTCCTCGTTCTTATAAATGGCGTCTCGCAGGACGTTGGAGGTCTCCATTTGTCGTTCGGGGACGGTCTAGTATCTTCTCAGCAGTCGTTCTTTTTCTTCGTGGCTGACGACGCGAAATCCGTGTTTTTCGTAGAAGTCGGCGGCCCATGGTGCGTCGGCCCAGGCCCCTATGAATAATGGTTTGTCTGTCGATTCATGCCCTGCCTGCGAGAACTGTCAGCATCCCCGCTCTCCCCCTGCTCGTTGCCACCACAGGCAGGCCTTAGACGGATATGGCGATGAGGAATAACAGCGCGACTGTCCAGATGAGCAGCATGACGCCGGCGATGACCGCCTGGCCGCGGACCGGGAAAGCGAGTGGATGAGGTCTGCGTCGTCGTCCATGGGTGGTCGCCTTGGGGGGTATCGCGCAGCCGCCCTGCACGCTGCGGGGGTTTGTCGGTGCCGTGGCTAGCTATGCGAATGACGGATAAAAAGACAGTGTTATTCTGGTGGGTGGGTAAAGTCGGGGCACCTGCGGCAGTTGCCGCAGGGCCCCATAATGCCTGGCTAGTTATTCCTTCTTGACGTTTTCTGCCTTGGGTCCGCGGTCTCCTTCGACGGCGTCGAATGATACGCGGTCTCCTTCCTTGACTTTGGCCCCTTCACCGAGAGCCGACGAATGCACGAAATAGTCGGTGCCGTCGTCTCCGTTGATGAAGCCGAAGTTCTTGGAAATGTTAAAAAACTTTATTGTTCCTTCAACCATGATGTCTCTCACCTCCTGAATGTATACGTCGCTGTTTTGGAAAAAAATGAAGCCATGGATGATTCGCGAGAAGCGGTGGGTGTCACGGGATGCTGGTGTTTCTATTGTGCTCGGGTGCCCGGCGAAGCCGGCGATGTACGGTTTAGATGAATAACACTACCACACACTCCTATTTATATCACACAGACGCTCCCAAAGGCCCTACGCTGCGTATGGGTGCCCCGCAGGTCATTTGGATACCCCACTCTCTCCAAATCATCCGAAATACACTTTTTCCTTCGCATTGGCCACTCCTTTTTTTATCGCAAGATGGCATATCCTATGCTGTGAGATACAAATCAATATTGGCGGCTGTGGGTGTCACACTCCTCCTCCTATCCCTCATCACGACCTCGAGCGCCCAAGAGGAGCCCCCCCTCGACATCACGGTCTCCCCCCTCGTCGACGGGACCGAGAACTTCGAGATAGAAGTCACCGTCAACGACCCCCTCATCCTCCAATACGCCAACGTCGTCGAACTCGACTGGGACGTCGGGATGGTCGATGACCCCGGGTTCACAGAGGAGTTCAAACAACGCATGGCCGACAACGTCGCGTTCTCTGGCCACCGATACTACCACTGCCAGGAGACCTTCACCATCGAGGCGAGGCCGAGCGACATCTGGGTCGAGGAAGCCACCCCCGCGGACGTGGAACTCCGATTTCTGCGCTGGCTCACCCCAGCTGAGCAGAAGGCCGCGAGCACGATGAGCAGCGCCGAATACTTGGGGACCGTGAAGGCTGTCACCACCATCTCCCCGCTGTGCTTCGATGTCGCCATGCCAGGCGGCTGGGGGGTAGAG
>CAYUFO010000170.1:1661-4039 GCA_964443985.1 uncultured archaeon
TAGAGAGCAAGGAATGCGGACGGGGCCTCTACCTCACCGGCGAGCGCAAGACCTGGACGAGCAAGGACCCCTACTATCCCTGGTACTCCATCTCCATCAAGTCTGAGTCCGTCGACGCGGTCTTCAACCGGAGCCTGCAAAACTACCGCGACTGGTTCGTCGAGGACGGCAAGACCTATCTCGCCCGCAAGGGGGAGCCCATCCGCCTGCCCGAAAAATACTCGCAGTCGGCGAAGGCCCGCGACGGCTACTACCGCTACGAGCACACCTACGGCAAACCCACCAAAAGGGCCGAGGGATGGCTGCAAGTCAGATTCCTGGGCGAGCTCTTCTACGAGCACTTCGCCGTCACCTTCCACCTCGAAAAGCGGGTGCAGGGGCCCCAGCCCGCCGACCTCGACTCGTCAATCCAGGCCATCATCGACGAATTCCACGAGATGATGGAGAGCTTCACCGTCTATCCGACGGTCACCGCAGCGCCCCCCCAACCCGAGCCCGAGACGTCGCTGCCCCCCTACCGCGAAGACGAAATCGAAGACCTCGGCGCCGAACCCCTCTGCGACGGGGAACCCGAGCAGACGCACGCCATCCACGGCCGCGTCACCGACGGCCACGGCCACCCCATGCCCTTCGTCGACGTCTGGATAAAAGTCGGCGACCAGGAAAAATCGGTGGTCGCAGACGGCGCCGGCTACTACGCCTGGGAAGACGTCGAAGGCCTCGATACCTCCGCGTCCCCCCCGCAGGAGGCCATCGTCCAGGTCGACCTCAGATACAAGAAAGACGACACCTTCTACTTCGGCATCGTCGACGACACCATCGACGAATACGTGGCATTGTGGAAGGAGTTCAAGCTGGCCTCGGAAGCCGACCTCGAGCAGAACATCGACTTCAACTTCAATGACGCGCCCGTGGGAGACTACACCAAACAAGTCGGCGACGGCACATGGAACTCCCGAAGCCGCCTCATCCGCCTCGACGACTACGCCGCCGTCTACTACTACACCGCCGACGCCCTCGACTTCATCCACAACGTCCTCGACGCCGACATCGACTACAAGCTGCCCGTCGAGGTATTCGTGGACGCCCCCGGCAACGGCGCCTACTACAACCGCGTCGACTCCTACATCAAGATATCGGCCCCCCAGACCGACTACGCCAACACCAACCGCCCCAAGAACCGCGAATACCACGAATTCAACCACCACCTCACCTTCAGCCAGTGGAAAGGACAGGGCCTGCGGGGACCCAACGACCGCAACCACTTTGGCTTCGTCAACGAGGGCACCGGCGACTCCTACACTGAGGGGTTCGCCGAGTTCATGGCCATGGTGCAGGCAGAGTACGCCCGAAACGACCCCGAGCTCAAAAAGCCAGCCCACCAGTACGCCGCCATCGCCGACCTCGAAGACGACTACAAGCCCTGGCAGTGGCGGGGCCGCGCCGAAGAGCTGGCGGTGGCAGGCATCCTCTGGGACCTCTACGACAAAAACAACGAAGGCAACGACTCGGTCACCCTCGGCATCGCAGACATGTGGGCGGTCCTCAAGCCCAAGCGCGCCAACTTCTACGAGCACTACAAGGCCTTCGTCAAGGAGTTCCCCGACAAAAAGGAGGGCATCGACGCGATATTCATCGCCCACGGCTTTTTCGCCGACAACCAATCCGGCAACAAGAGATACGACGAATTCGAGTCCTTCTGGGACGCCGACAAGGACGGGGTTCGCGACGAGGACGAGAAATACGTGGACTACGGCGTAAAGAACTCGCCCGACGAGATAGCCTGGGACCCCGGCGAAGAGGTCGGCCGCGCCACCAACTACGAGCGCCCCACCCGCGGCATGGCCGTCGAGATACCCGGCGCCTTCATCAGGGCCCCCGACACCCGCGTGCGGTATTACACCGTGCGCGTCGACTACGCCGACGGGCGCACCAGAACTTACACCACCGAGAACCGGGGCGGACGCATCTATCTGGCGCCCGTGCCCGAGGACGTCGTGGCCACCTACACGGTATCGCCCCAATCGCAGGACTATCGCTCGTCATCGCTCTACACCATCACCTCGCAGGCATACGTTCAAAAATATTATGCGGCCCCCCAGAGCCGGGGCTACTTCGACGAGCACGACTTCGCCCTCGAGGCCACGGGCAGCAGCCTCGACCCCCGCCCCGAGCACGACGTCGAAGCCGCCTGGGAATCCGACGGCGGCTACGACAACGCCGACCCGCTGCCGAAGATCAAGCCCTCGAGCGCCCCGCGGGGTGACGCATCCGATGGCTTGCTCTCATTCGGGGCTTCGGCAGACGGTGCCGGCTGGCTCATGTGGCTCGGTGGCGGGCTCCTCGCGCTCCTGCTCTTAGGAGGAGGCCTCGTCTTC
>CAYUFO010000171.1:0-4025 GCA_964443985.1 uncultured archaeon
TCCAAGATTACTTCGCCCTTTTTGTGGTTGGCTGTTGGTGGTTTCGGCCGGGGCGCATTCATATCTACTCTGAAAGCAGTTGTGAACCATGCTGGCCGGAATAAGCGAGTCGAAGACGAGCAAGAATTCCGGCCGGGGCGAACCCACTTGTTTTTAGGGCCTCTAGATATCGATTTTAGTGTTTTATGCAGATAATTGTGTAAGGAATTCGAACCCAAAAACATCTGAACAGTAATGTGGAACTTAGCTTTTTGTCCGAAAATTCGTTTTATTATTGAGGGGGTTTGTGACGGCGATGACAAAAGTGACAGAAACCGTGTTTTCTTACTACCTAATTTTATACTGTTATTGTGAGTCCCCTTTGGTGTTTGATTTTATTTTCGAGGGGGTTGAATAGTAGTCGGTCGATGGTCAGGCTTAGGGTTGCCAGTATAATCATGACGAGGCCTACGAGGTTGATGTCGGCGAATTCTCGGCTGAGTTCGATGAGTCCACCTAGGCCGCCCATGCCTGGTCCGGGGCGGTAAGCGAGTATCATTTCGGCGGCGATTAGGGCGCGCCAGCTGAAGGCCCAGGCGATCCTCAGGCCTGCGATGATGTTGGGAAGCGCTGAGGGGAGGATGACTGTGGTGAGCAGTTTAATTGTTCCTGCGCCGAAGGTTTTGGCTTTTTTGGCGTAGATGGGTGGTACGTGGGATACACCGATGCTTGTGTTGATGATGATGGGGAAGATGGCACCGGTGGCGATGACGTATATCTTTGAGATTTCAGAGAGGCTGGAGAACCAGACGACGACGAGAGGTATCCAGGCTATGCCGGGTATGGGGTGTAATAGGCGGACGAGGGCTCCGAGGGTGTTGTCGAGTAGTCTGGAACTGCCAATGAGTATGCCTACCAGCACACCGAGGACGAGGGCGATTAGGTATGCCAATGCAACCCGTCTGAGGCTGAGGTATACTGCGGTGTATAGGCCGCCGCTTTCATGCCATTCGATTAGGCTTGCAAGAATTCCTTTTGGAGAAGGGATTAGTTGGGGATCGAGGATACCCATTTCCATCATCGCGTGCCAGACTACGATCAGGAGTACGATGAAGGTTGCTTGGATTAGGTGGTCGTGTTTATCCATTGTTCTCCCCGTTGAGGTGTCCTCGTATCTTTTCCGCTATATCAGCGACTTTGGATTCGTGTTTGAATCTCGGGCGGGGCAGATCCACTTCGACTTCTTGGATTACTCGACCTGGCCGGTCTGATAGGACTATGACTTTGTCTCCGAGGTAGCTTGCTTCTCCGAGGTCGTGGGTGACGAAAATTATTGTCGTCCCGGACTCCATGAAGACCTTTTCCAGGTCGCGGACTAGCCGGTCGTGCGTGAAAAAGTCAAGCGATCGGAAAGGTTCGTCCATCAAGAGCACCTTTGGGTTGACTGCAAGTGCTTGGGCGAGGTTCACCCTCTGCTTCATGCCACCAGATAATTCGTGAGGGTAAAGGCGCTCGAATCCCTTAAGGCTCATCCGTTCGACAAGTTCCTTTGTTTTTTCCTCTCTTTCCTTTTTTGGCATGCCCTGTATCTTCAATCCGTATTCGATGTTTTCAATGACCGAAAGCCAGGGAAAGAGGCTGTCCTCTTGGAAGACGAGGATGCGGTCTGATCCTGGATTTGGGATGACACCGCCGTCGACTAATACCTGTCCGGATGTTTGCTTCAAGTGCCCTCCGATGATGTTGAGGAGCGTGGTCTTGCCGCACCCCGAGGTCCCGACGATGGTGGACAGCTGTCCCTCGTTCACAGTGAAAGTGACATCCTCCAGTGCTGGGACTTCTTCGCCCCGGTTTTTGTAAATATGTGATAGTTTTTTTATGTCGACCTTCATTTCAGGGGATCCTCTGGCAGGTTCTTTTCAGCTAACACCTCTTCAAGAAAGCCGAGATTGAATAGCTCGTTTTCCGATGGAATCTGGGCGACCCTGTCGGGGTATGATTGTTGGGTATAATCGGCTAGTTCAAGGATAGCCTCGGACTGTGGGTTGTATGTTGGTGTCACCCTTGTCCACGCCGACCGGATAACGTCATTTGGAAGCTCTTTGCCGCTCAGTGACAGTATCTCGTCGTGGAGTATAGATTGAGTCTGTTCTGGGTTGTTGATTGCAAACATCACTGCGTCCACGTGGGCTCGGACGAATTTCTTCGCGAGATTAGGGTGCTTTTCTAGAAATTCCTGTCGGGCCACTACTGTGCTGGTGGGGTAGCTGCCGTTGCGCCAAATGTCTTTGGAGTCTATGAGTACAATGGTCTCCAACTGGGGGTCAAGTAGTAGACGGGAAACCCATGGCTCATGGGCTTCGACCGCGTCAATGGCTCCCTGCAGTAGCATCGTCTTTTGCTCGGGGGACGCCACCTTGATGATCTCGACGTCATCGGCTGTGAGGCCTCCTCTGGGAAGGAGTATGGACCGCAGGAAAATGTCATTCGGTGTGCCGAACGCGTGTACACCCACTATTTTTCCCCTGAGGTCCTCGATGGACGATACTCCAGATCCATGGCGGGCGATGAGGGCGTGGCCGCCGATGTTTGTACCGGCTATGATCTTGACGTTTGGCTTGAGGTTGTATGATGACACTGGATAAGGGGTTCCAACGTATGCGATGTCCACTTCCCCGTTTCTCATCGCCGCCATGATTTCACCGCCGTCAGAAAAGATAACTCTTTCAATCTTTGCCTCGTCGCCGAATTCCACCTCTAAGTAACTATTCTTGAATATCAGGAAAGCTGGCGTCTGGCTGACGGCGTAGAGATGGGCGATGACAACAACAGGCTTCTCGTGTACATCCCATTTTTCAGTTGTATTCAGGCAGCCTGAAAAAAGCGCGAGTAGAGCCAGTAGTGCTGCTGTCGTCCTCGTCATTTTTTCTTGTCTCCGAATATCTTTTTTACAAGTGGTGAGACAGTGTAGTCGAACCTCCTGAGCTGATTGACGGGGAACACCCTCTCCTCCCAGGGTTTGAGAAGCAGGCCCTTTTCCCGGTAGTGTGAGAATATATCGCCCTCTACCAGTTCATACTCTTCATGGCTGGGATAGGCTGAGAGGATTACGTCTTCAAGGTCGGTGGAGACCACAAGGAAGGAGTACTCGTGGTCTAGGATTTTTCGTATCGCGGCCTTTCGCTTCACCAATGGATATTTAGGGTGGACGAAAATCCTCGTGAAGATAAGCAGTTGGAAGCCGAGTTTTCGAATATCAGGGATTCGGATGAACCGGATAAGGTTGCGATCCACGAGTCTCCGTTTGACATTGGTTATCGTGCGCTCGCTTAAACCGATTGTTTCACCAATCTCTCGATTGCTGTGGCTCGGATACGTGCACAAGGCTAAAAGTGTTTTTTGCTCGTTTTCGCTGATGTCTCCATGATTCTTTTTTGGTTGTCTTTCTTTTTTGGATGGGGCATCATCCATGCTGAAATGTTTTCGCAGCATCGGCGAGAAATCGAGGAACCTGAAGATAGTCGATACTTCGAATGGAAAGTAAGCGTTAGAGTTAATCTCTTGAGTGTAATAGCCGAGGTTGTAAATCTTCGAATCGAACGAGTCGCTGATTTTCTTGAGCTCAGTGAAGTTCTTGGAAGCGCACAGGCAGACCCGTTGAGTGTCATTTATGACTGTGAAGAACTGCTCAAAGAAGTTCTTGAGAAGCGGTTGGGTATGCTTGAAGCGCGTCTCCCAGGATGTGTGTGGGGCATAGGCACCGTATCGCACTGCCAATAGTTCGCACCCGATTCGGGGGAAGTCGGGCAGATATGCGTCTCGATATGCCTTTTCCCGTTCGAAGAGATGACGGGCATTCGTGACTGTGGGCCGCTGGATACCTAGGGTCGCCGCTATCTCGCCGTCGGTACTTGAGGGGCGTTTGACGAGCTCGTAGAGGATTCTTTTTCTGCTTTGAGTCAGTTGCATGACAGAATAGATTACAATTTATTGTAGTGTTGCATAATTAGTTTGTGTTTTTGTTGTTTTTTGGTGGTTATGTTGTT
>CAYUFO010000172.1:0-3975 GCA_964443985.1 uncultured archaeon
GGGTGGATGACCTCGAAGACGCCGGTTGCGACGACGGTGCGAGCCATGGTCTGCTTCGTGGACATATACGCACGTTCCTCCTTTTATATGTCAGACCACCCAATATGATATCGCATCCTAGGATGCTCATCCGTCTATTCACGCAATGAACACCAGCCTCCGCCTGAAAAACCTCGAAGCCCGACGCTTCGGCAGCGAATCCCAGCCCGCAAACATCAACAACAACAGCACCGTGACCTCGCTTTCGGCCGCAGGCGACACCCTCACAGTCAGTTTCATCTTCACCAGCAACTACGAACCCAACATCGGCCTCATCCGCATCGAAGGCGACCTCGAACTCTCACAAGGCGACCTCGAGCCCGAAGCCGTCGTCACCCAATGGGAGCAATCCAGCAGGAAGCAGCTGCCCACCCACGTCGCCGAAAGAATCCACAATAGCATCCTTTCGACCTGCATGGTGCAGGCCACCGTCCTCTCCCGCGACATACAGCTCCCGGCCCCCATCCCGACGCCCCGCGTCGCCATCCGCAACGACCCCGCCAACGCCACCGACGACACCCAAACTTATATACGTTGACCTCCACATCTAGACATCATGGCCGAACGCACCTACACCATCCCCCTGAAAGCCACCCGCACCCTCCCCGTCACCAGAAGGGCCGCCACATCCATCCGCATCATAAAAGACTACGTGGCGCGTCACACAAAGGAAGACGAGATCGCCATAGACGAAGCCGTCAACGAACGGCTGTGGGCGCGCGGCATGGCAAGGCCGCCCCGGGCCATCACCGTGAAGGTCGAAGACGACCCGGAGGGCGAGGGCCTGCTCGTCTCGCTTTCCGAGTGAGAGGGCGTCTTTCACCTCCCAAAATGCATTTTCAACAGCTCTCCATAGCGGGCGAGGACTTCGTCGGACTTCTGGGGGTCGCGACCGACGCCTACGTCATACTGGCGCCGCCCTTCCCCGACCTCGAGGTCTTCTCCCAGCCCACGCTGCGCACCAAGGTCTACGGCACCCAGCTCGTCGGCCTCTTTTGCGCGGGCAACAGCCACGGCCTGCTTTTGCCCTACTTTGCAAAAAACGATACCAAACAGGAGATACAAGCCTTCTTCGACCGAGAGGGCATCGACGCCAGGGTCGGCATCGTCGACGACAAGCACACCGCGCTCGGAAACCTCGTCGCCGCCAACGACCGCGCCGTGCTCGCAAGCCCCAAGCTCACAGACACCAGCGTCATCGAAGATACCCTCGGCGTCGACGTCACCGCCGATGAGCTCTACGGCGGCCACGAGGAGGTCGGCAGCTGCCTTGCCGTCACCAACCGGGGGCTCCTCGCCCACCCCGACGCCGAAAAGGAGCTCGACAAGCTCAAAGACTTATTCAAGGTCCCCGAAGCCAACGTCGGCAGCGTCAACTTCGGCGTCCCCTACGTCGGCGCCGGACTCCTCGCCAACAGCGAAGGCTACGTCACCGGCTCCGCCACCAGCGGCATAGAGATGGGCCGCATCGACGACGCCCTCGGATTCCTTTAGTTTGTATTTCGATTCAATCCGAGTTCCCGTTCGGCTGTTTCGACGGCGCGCTGTAGTGGGATATTGCCGTCCTTGTCTGGGGTGTATGCGTTGTCCTTGCTGAGGAAGTCTCTTGCACCGTGGGTGCGGGCGTCCCTTTCAAGCCGGGTCCTTTTCCTCTTGGTTGCCGTAGTCGCCGCTCACCATGATGGGGCACAGTCTCCCGTCGGGGTCATACTCGGTCCTTTTTCCCAGAAGGTCGAGGCCGCTCATGCCGGGGCCGAGCCGGTTGTCGACGATGAGGATATCGTATCGCCGCTCGCGCAATGCCTGGTGTGCATCTCCTCCCGAGCGTGCACGGTCGATGGTTCGCAGGCCGTTGTCGAGGAGGGTGTGCGAGAGGTCGGCGAGGAGATCCCGGTCTTCGGCGACGAGGATGCGGGTCTTGCGGGGCCCTGTCCCGTCCCCCGGTCGCATGAGCTTGGCCGCCGACAAGGCTTCCAGCCGGTTTTGCATCTCGCGGTCGGCCCGAGACGATTCGTTTGCGAGCGTTTGGTCCCGTTTGCCTGCCGGCTTCTTGGTGACGCTCAGGACCATACGGTACTGGGAAGGTCACGCCTTTATACGCCGAGCTTTTTCACCCGTGCGACGCCGCCGACGTCTTCGATGACTTGGCGGGTGCCGTCGGGGACGAGCTTGCGCCAGTCGCCGCCTTCCGCCATGCGGCGGCGGACCTCGGTGGCGGCATACGTCTTTCGGGAGAAGAAGGGGGGTTCGACGACGGCGTAGCCTGCCCGATTGAAGAGCCCGCGGTCCAGTGGCGCGTTGCTGTAGACGACGTCGAAACGCGGCGCCAGCGATTCGACGTGGGCGACCCAGTTGGGCGGGTCGTTGATGTCGGGGACGCCGATGACGGCGTATTCGTCTGCGGGAAGCCGCAGCGATGAGGTAATCATCCTTTTTCGCTCGTCAAAGGAGAAGGGGTTCTCTGGCGTCGACGATGCTTGGCTTGAGCCGACGCCGATGATGAGGCCCCGGTTGCGGGCGGCCATCCATTCGATCGCCTTCTGGTGGCCGAGGTGGAAGGGCTGGAATCGTCCGATGAATAGGCCGGTTGCCATTGCAGGGTATGTGGCTTTGGGGGATATGGGTTGGTGTGGCAGGAACGGCCTGCAGGATTACCAGCGGCGTTTTTTGCTGCGTTTTTTCTCGGGCTTTCTTCGGTCGACCCACACGTCTTGGGCGTCGCGGGCGTCGAGGTCGTCGTCGACCCAGAAGATGTCGTCTTTGTCTCGTTTGGGTGTTTGGAATCGCTCTTCGAGTTTTTCGGCGCGTTCGTAGCGTCGTTGTTCTCTTGCGGTTTTTTCAGCGAGGGAGCGCTGGCAGCCCTTGCACAACTGCTCTTCGTTGTAGAGTGGTTTCCCGCAGCGCCCGCAGTTGCGCATGACCATTTTGGCTCTATACTTGGTTTGACGGTATAAAAATTATGGGTTGGGCTTGTCTGTGCCTGAGAAATATGGTAATCATTTTAATTTTAAAATGACAATAATTAAACGCATTCGTTCAATATGACAACACTAGCCCCACCCACCATCAAAAACCCCCCTTTTTTAACGACCCACACCCAATAAAGACCATGGCGCTGTCCACCTTCTTCGTCAAGGCGGTCTCCATCCTCGCCACCCTCGTCATGTTCATATGCTACTTCAAGATCACCCGCCTCATGAACATCCTCAGCCGCGAACTCAAAGCCAAATGGCAACTCCTCCTCTACATCATCTACGTCCTCACCGCCATCTACCTGTTCATCACCATCGTCGTCATCTACGCCAACGACGTCAGCATCCTCTTTCACATCTTCCCTTGGATACTCCTGCTGGGCGCGGCGTTCATCTACGTCTTCTCCGACGCGCTCCTGGAGATGCGCCAAGAAGGAAAGACCGTCATCCACCTCGCCACATCGGGCAGCGGGGAACCTTCCCGACGCCCCCTTGTGCGAGAACTCTCACCCGGCGTCACCCTCATAGTCGAGGAGGAAAAGCGCCACCGCAGCCTCACCCTCTTCGCCGACCTCCTCAAAAAGGGCATGAAAGGCTTGTGCATCACCCGCACCAACCCCCAAAACATCCGCGAGAGCTACCTAACCATCGACGTCCCCATCCTCTGGCTCACCGAGGTCAAATCCGAGCAGAGCATCGCCCCAAGCCTCGAAGAAATCGCCCACCGCATCCAGGAATTCATCGCGAAAACCAAAGGCGACACCGTCGTCTACTTCGACGGCATCGAATACCTCGCCCAGTCGGCGAGCTTCAACCTCGTCCTCCAGCTCGTCGACCGCCTCAAGGACGTCATCGCCGTCGCCGACAGCCGCCTCATCATCAGCCTCAACCCCGTCACCTTCACCGAAAAGGAGCTCAGCTTGATTGAACGCAGCGCCGACGTCGTCTAATAGCGGGCCTTTCG
>CAYUFO010000173.1:0-3928 GCA_964443985.1 uncultured archaeon
CGTCGGAACACATGGTCGCCTTCCCTCGGAATCACACGGCGCTTTCGCCGGAATAAGCACATTTCCCTTTGCACTCCTGAAATCAGACTGAAGCTTGAGGATTAATGAATCGATTCGAGTTTCATCCAGCTGTGTCTGTGTCTCCACAAATTGTCGAACCAAATCTCTCTTTCCCCATGTCCGCAATACAATCTCATCTACTGTAATCTTTTGATCACCCTGAAAATTCTTATCAATCTTATCCTTCAACTTGGTCAAAGCATCAGTTTGATTCGGAGTACCATTTGTCCGAGTCTTGGGAGTCTGTGATAACATATACTGAAAGAGTTCTTCCAGGATCCCATAATCACGTTCCTTCTCTGCCACAGCATTGATGTATTGATTGACCGTATCACCCTGTCCTGATACTTGAATCCCACCAGAAACGTTCACATTAGTCTGTGTCAACTTCGAATCTGCCAATGAGAAGCCAATAACATATTCAATAGTCGCAGTATCCATATCAGATATCTTCTTAGCCACTTGAGAATGATCCCAAGTAGTGATGGTAATACCAGTATGAGCTTGGCGAAGTTCTTCATCTATGTAGGTTTGAACCTCACCAACTAAAGTGTCATTAGTAACGTAGATCCATTCCTTAACATCGCTGTGCTTTTCAAGGCATCCTTCGAGGTCAGTACGAATCTTGCTCTTGGTATCAGCGATTGACTCACCTCGCGTTGCATGTGCTGCAAAGAATACTCTCGCTATTGGGCAATAGCCATCATTTTTCATATCACCTTTCGGACCACCTGCTCTTACAGGAGTGTAGTCATTAGGGTGAAGCGTTAAGCCAAGCCTATCACATAAACTCTGAAATAGATCACCACTTAATCCAGCAATGTGATCTTTTATGATTTTGTATTTCGTTGACTTATCCATATCACTTTTCAATGTCACAATGACGCATTGTTTGGCCTAGTTTCTGATGCATCGAAGTACTTGTAAACTAGATTGATTCCGTCCGGCGCGTATGGCAAGCTAGTCCTGAGATTGTGTTTCTTATCGAAAATAAGCATATGAAACAATGGATTATGTATAGGGGAAGTCACATCGTTAATCTCGGTAAGTTTGTCTATGTCTGCTCTTATCATCTCTAAGAACGCATTGTCACTGTGGCCATTTCTACGTCGTAGTTTCAACTCTATTATGCCATAATATTCGTTAAAGCCATAGCCCTTCGATGGCGCTCTGAAAAAGACGTTATCCTCTCTCAAGGTCGTCTGATCCACAATGACCAGATCCGATCTGAATTTTAGTGGCCTTTGTCTTCCACGTGCATCTCCGTACCAGCGTACCTCGGAGTGAATCGATAAGGTATTACCTTCGGCCAACGTCGTTAAATTCCTTTGAAGTATGGAAAAGAGTCTACATCGCATATCATCTTCAGTAAGGAAATCAAGCGACTCTGTGGCGTTGTTCACAAATTCAGATATTGACTGATCAGTTATTTTTCTGACAGCGATAGTCATTCGCCCAAACCTCGGCTATTTTGTTCTTTATCTTCTGCTCGTGGTACTTGATCAGTTTCTTGGCTGATTCTACGGCGGTTCGCTCTTCTTTTACCCCGTCGATGATCTTCTTCAGATCACGTTTGGGTGGTAGAGGAATTTCAATACGAGACAGATTCCTCTGATTCAATTTCGGCTGAGCCGCTCCAGTTATGTAGTCCATGAGTGAGATAGAGTTAAGGAATACTTCGCAATACACCTGGGTATCTAAATCCTTAAATCGAAGTACATGTGCGTGATTATTGACCCAAATCTTCCCGGAAACTGAAAAGGCGATTGGTGTTACTCTGGCTGTGAGATTTGCACCATCTTCGGATACTAGGAGCAGGTTCTCGTCAAAAAGGTATTTGTCAACGTGGTCGACAACTCCAGAAGCACCATAATACGGATATTGGCCAGACTTACGTTTTGACTTTTCAATAGGGACTCTCTTACCGTCTAAGTTCTCGCTTATGTCTCCGAGTCGTTTGATGTCCCAAGTAGGGTCAATCTTGATTGTCGGCTTCCAGTTTTCGGCGATTTGCCGGGCGCCGACGATGACGTGCTGGTAGCCGTCAAGTTCAGCCACGATCTCCTTCTGCACTTCAAGGGGGGGGAGAGGGATTTTGATTGACTTAATTTCTAAGCTGACACCACCAATGATCCCCTTAATATATGGAGCTAATATAGATTGAAAGACTTGAGAACGAATTACGTTGTAAAGATATCTAGGATGTATTGTATCATGTGCCCTGAAAATAAAGACATGCTCGTTTACGGCAGCTTGAAACGATTTGTCATAAAAGCCGGTCTTGCCAGTGGTCGCTCCGTCTTTTACTATCAGAACATCACTTTTCTGTAATACTCCTTTTTTCATGGATTGAAAGTGCTTTTCAGATATATACTTCATCTTGTCAAAACGGATATTCCCGTTTTCGTCGATTTGTTCCCCACCTATACTTGGAATTCCCTCATTAAGCGCACCACCCTTCTGACGAGAACCACTTTCAATCGTTACAACGGTACCTAACTCTACCATTGGACAATCAAGATGGCTGTAATCAGTAATTTCGTAGTAGCGGTCACCCGTCAGATTATAATCTCCCGACTCAAGAATGGCCTGCTTCCTAACAAGGTTGGCAATGTTCGATTCAACCTTGCTCCCTTTACGAAAATCTTGTAATGCCTGATATGCCTCCGGTAAATCATTCTGTTCAATAGCCCTGCGTTGAGATCCTAGACCAAAACCATCATTTCTGACTTTTAAAAACAGAATCTCGTCGTTCTGCTTGGCTCTTTCCCTGTCAAGAAAAAGAATCGAGGTTTTAACAGGGCTATATGGATTGAACACTCCTGCAGGTAGTGATAAGACTGCCCATAAAAATTTGTCTTCGATGAGCATCTTTCTGAGGCTTTTATAGGCATTGTCACCATTAAAGATAATTCCCTCAGGTACAATAATCCCTGCACGACCCTTTAGCGTCAGGTGCTCGGCAATGTAATCCACGAATAGTATTTCAGAACGATTGGCCGAAACTCGGAAACGCTTGTGGGGCCTGATTCCGCCCGTCGGACTCATGAACGGCGGGTTGGCTAGGATAACATCGAAATTATCTGCCCAGCGGTCTTCGTAGGTTAAGGTGTCGTATTCGAATATCTGTGGGGTATTAAAGCCGTGAAGATACATATTGACCAATGAGAGTCGGACCATATCGGGGGAAATGTCGTACCCGATGATATTCTTCGCCAGCTTCTTGCGAGCGTCGGGGGTAAGCTTATCGCCCTGATAGTCGCCATTACTCTGCATCTCTATCAGGGCCACATCACTAACCGCCTTTTTCGAAAAGCTCGGTACGTAGTCAGAAGCTTTAAAGTTGGACGAATTACAGTGCTTGATGTGTTTGTAAGCGGAAATTAGGAAGCCCGCCGTGCCGCAGGCCGGATCAAGAATCTTGTCGTCTTTGCTCGGATCGACCACTTCGACGATGAAGTCGATGATATGGCGCGGTGTTCGGAATTGACCGGCCTTACCTTGCGCTCCTAGAACCGATAGCAAATACTCGAATGAATTACCTAACTCCTCGCTGTCATCATAGGAAAACCCGTTGATTTCTTTCAAGAATAGATTCAGGGTCTCGGGATCGCGATAAGGCAGGAATGTGCCTTTGAAGATTGTTCTGAATAAAGGCGGAATCTGTTCGGATTTCGTAAATTCCGTAAGAGCGCGGACATACAAGTCTATCCGCTGCTCACCTGAAAGTTCTTTGCTAAGCAAGCGACCCCATGCGAAATCCTTCAGCTTGCCAACAAGAAACCTTGCCTTACTGCCCAATTCCTCGTTTTGACGATCCATGTCATCCATGAATTTATAGATGAGCGCGGTGGTGATTTGCTCCACC
>CAYUFO010000174.1:0-3910 GCA_964443985.1 uncultured archaeon
GTTTGGGCCCGACGGGATTTGAACCCGTGATCCCCGGATTAGAAGTCCGGTGCCTTGTCCCAGCTAGGCTACGAGCCCCACTTGTTTTTCTTCCCCGATGGTTCGTGAATCCCGGGTGCACGATACTGAACAGTTCTTTTGGGTGTGTGGGTTTTTATTTGACTGGGACTATATGTGTGGTGGAGGTTTATGCTGATAAAATGGCTTTGAAGGATGTGGACCCACGAGTGTATCAGGCGATACGCAACGATTTGGCGCGCCAGCAGGACGGCTTGCAGTTGATTGCGAGCGAAAACTACGCAAGCGAAGAGGTGCTCGAGGCGACAGGCTCCATCCTCACCAACAAGTACGCCGAAGGCTACCCCGGACGGCGCTACTACGGCGGCTGCGAATTCGTCGACGTCGTCGAGAACCTCGCCATCGAGCGCTGCAAGGAACTCTTCGGCTGCGACCACGCCAACGTCCAGCCCCACTCTGGAAGCCAGGCCAACATGGCAGTCTACTTCGCCGTCCTCCAGCCGGGCGACGCCATCCTCGGCATGGATTTGAGCCACGGCGGCCACCTCACCCACGGCCACGTCGCCAGTTTCTCGGGTAAGCTTTACAAGTCCGAGTTTTACCAGGTCGACCGCGACACCGAGACGATCGACTACGACGCCGTCATGGAGAAGGCGCGGGAAGTCAAGCCACAGATGATCGTGTGCGGCGCCTCCGCGTATCCACGCACCATCGACTTCAAGGCCTTCGCCGACATCGCCTGTGACGTCGGCTGCTACCTCATGGCCGACATCGCCCACATCGCGGGCCTCGTCGCCGCAGGCGTCCACCCCAGCCCCGTGCCCCACTGCGATTTCGTGACGTCGACGACCCACAAGACGCTTCGCGGGCCCCGCGGCGCCATCGCCCTCTGCCGGGAGGAACATGCAAAAAAACTCGACTCCGCCGTCTTCCCCGGCGTCCAGGGCGGCCCCTTCATGCACCTCATCGCCGGCAAGGCCGTCTGCTTTGCGGAAGCCCTCACCGAGGACTACCGCGAGCACCAGCGACAGATAGTGAAAAACGCAGCGGCCCTTGCAAAGGCCATCCAAAATGCGGGCTGGCGGCTCGTTGCCGGCGGCACCGACAACCACCTCATGCTCGTCGATGTCGCAGACAAGGGACTCACCGGCGCCCAGGCCGAAGAAGCATTAGGCGAGGCAGGCATCACCCTCAACAAGAACCCCATCCCCTTTGACACCCAGAAACCCAACGTCGCCTCCGGCATCCGCATCGGCACCCCCTACATCACCAACCGCGGCATGGCCGAAAAAGACATGGCCACCGTCGCCGACCTCATCTGCCGCGTGCTTGAGAACCCCGAAGACGCCGGGGAGAAGGCGCAGGTGAGAAAGGAAGTCAAGGAACTCTGCGACCGATTTCCCATCTACGAGGATCGATGACTGCATCCATCCTCGACGGGCGGGCGTTGGCTGCCAAGATAGGCGGCCAAGTGAAGGAGGAGACGGCCGCGCTCGTCGGCGAGAAGAAATTGAAGCCGGGCTTGGCGACGGTCCTCGTCGGCGATAATCCCGCCTCAAAAGTCTACGTCGATTTGAAACAAAAAGCCTGTGAAGAAGTCGGCTTTGCGGGGACGCGCATCGACGTGCCCGAAGACTTCTCCGAGGAGGAGCTCCTCGCCATCATCGAGGACTTGAACAACGATGCCGCCGTCCACGGCATCCTCGTCCAGCTCCCCCTGCCCGCGCACATCAGGCTGCCCGTCGTCCTCGACGCCGTCAACCCCAACAAGGACGTCGACGGATTCCACCCAGTCAACATGGGATGCCTGGTTGCGGGAGACGAGGACGCCTTTGTTCCCGCGACGCCGGCAGGCGTTATGCGCCTCCTCAAAGAATACGGCATCGAATTCCGGGGCACGGCCGTCGTCATCGTCAACCACTCGACTATCGTGGGGAAACCCTTGGCGCTCCTCTTGCTCAACGAGAATGCGACGGTGACGGTGTGCCACGAATACACCTGGGACCTCTCCTCCCACACAAAGAATGCCGACATCCTCGTCACAGGAGTCGGGAAACCCGGATTGATAACGAAGGACATGGTGAGGGAGGGGGCCGTCGTCGTGGACGTGGGGACCGCGAAGGCAGGTAATAAGATTGTGGGGGATGTGGATTTCGAGAAAGTGAAGGAAAAGGCAGCCTTCATAACACCCGTCCCAGGAGGGGTCGGTCCCATGACCATCGCAAGCCTCCTCGAGAACACGTTAGAAGCCTACAAACGATTGACAGGATAGTTTCGTATAGAGAGGATGGATCGAGCGGCTTCACGTCCCATGCGTTTTCCCCGTTGCGCTTTTTAACCTCGTCTGCGTATTGTCTGTAACTGGTTGCCCTATGCCAGTGAAACGCGCGCTCGTCTCCGTGTCTGACAAGACGGGAATCGTCGACTTCTGCAGTGCCCTCGCCAAGGAGGGGATTGAGATCGTGTCGTCGGGGGGCACCGCCAAAGCGCTCGCCGACGCAGGCATCGCTGTCACTGAAGTGTCTGAGGTGACGGGGTTCCCCGAACTCATGGACGGACGCGTCAAGACGCTACACCCCAAGATCCACGGCGGCATCCTCGCCGACCGCAAAAAGAAGAGACACCGCGAAGAGGCCAAGAAGAACGGCATCGAGTTCTTCGACCTCGTCGTCGTCAACCTCTACCCCTTCAAGAAGACCGTCGAGAAGCGCGGCGTATCAATCGAGGACGCCATCGAGAACATCGACGTCGGCGGGCCCACGCTCATCCGCTCGGCGGCGAAGAACTACCGGCACGCCGCCGCCGTCGTCGACCCCGCAGACTACGGCCACGTGCTCCTCACCTTGCTCAAGGAGAAATCGATCCCCGACGGCATGCGCCAGCGCCTCGCCGTCAAGGCCTTCCGCCACACGGCCTGCTACGACATCGTCATCCAGGAGTATCTTGAGAAAAAGATCGGCCGAGGCGAGAAGTTCCCCTCCGAGCTGCTGCTCGGCTACGAAAAAGTCCAAGACCTCCGCTACGGGGAGAACCCCTACCAGCAGGCCGCCTTCTACCGGGAGCCGCAGATCAAGGAGCCCTGCGTCGCCTCCGCAAAGCAGCTCGCCGGAAAAGAGCTCAGCTTCAACAACATCCTCGACATCAACGACGCCCTCGAGCTCGTCAAGGACTTCGACGGACCGACATCCGCCGTCATCAAGCACACCAACCCCTGCGGCATCGCCTCGGGGAGTACCATCGACGAGGCCTACAGGCTCGCCCACGAAGCCGACCCCATGGCCGCCTTCGGCTGCGTCATCGCCCTCAACCGGCCCTGCACCCTCAAGGCGGCCGAGCTCATGGCCGACTTCTTCATCGAGGCCGTCATCGCCCCCGGCTACGACAAGGACGCGCTCGATCTCCTCAAGGTCAAGCCGAATCGCCGCATCCTCGAAACCGGCAAACTGAAGAGATCGGAGGCGGGGCTCGAGACCAAGAAGGTCGTCGGGGGCCTTCTCGCCCAGACCCGGACGTTCCCCACGCTCACCGCCAAGGACCTAAAGGTCGTGTCGAGGAGAAAGCCCACGAAGGATGAGATCGAGTCCATGCTCTTCGCCTGGACCGTCTGCAAACACGTGAAAAGCAACAGCATCGTCTACGCCAAAGACCATCAGAGCGTCGCCGTCGGGGCGGGCCAGATGAGCCGCGTCGACGCCGTGAAAATCTGCAATTTCAAGGCAGGCGAAACGGCGAATGGCGCCGTCATGGCAAGCGATGCCTTCTTCCCCTTCCGCGACGGCGTCGATGAGGCGGCAAAGGCAGGGGTCACTGCCGTCATCCAGCCCGGCGGCAGCATCCGCGACCAGGAAGTCGCCGACGCCGTCGACGAGCACGGCATGGCGATGGCCTACAC
>CAYUFO010000175.1:0-3910 GCA_964443985.1 uncultured archaeon
AACACCGTATCGGTTATATGCGGTGCTGTCCTCAACCGACCAAAGCAGACGGGGGTCAAACGCTAAGATTCCTCTCGTCTCATGGCGAGAGATTCCCGAGCGGAATCTTGCGTGTCACGACCATCGATTAGACCCTGTCATTGATCTATCGATTGGTGGTCGTTGACATGCCGGGCAACGGGTGCCGGCCGGCCACTCCAATCAGCCAAAAACAACGGTTCACTGGGGCATTACGACTAAGCCTATAAAAGTGTGCGCCAGTCCATCAGGGTGTCAGGGCGAGCGCGATGAGGTTCCACCCCTCGTAGAAGCTATGGCAGTCGGGGGGCAGGCAGAGGCTCGTCGTCGAAGAGGGTGTGGAGGACGTAGTCGACGACGTGGATGGCGTGGAGGAGGACGTCGACGTTGTGGATGACGTGGAGGTTGAGCTCGATGTAGTACTCGTCGTCGACGTAGACGTCGTCGTCGACGCGCAGGGATACGTGCAACCCATCGTGCCCGTGTCGTTGTAGGTGTCGGCCACGTCGCAGGTGTTCTCGTCACCGGTGACGTTGTCGGCGCGGTTGTCGATGTCTTTAGCGAAGATGTTGTCCTGGGCGTTGTAGCAGAAGTGATTTGCATGAAGCATCGAGCCGGCCGCATCGCTGTGCAGTCTGATGCCCCACCCCAAACCCTGGGTGACGTTGTTGCCGGAGACGTTGGCCGAACCGGCGCGAATGTAGATGCCATACAAGGTGTGGTTCGTGATGGTGTTATTTTGGATAATGGCGTTGTGGCTGCCCGTGTTTACGTAAATACCGCTTGAGCAGTTTACACCAGAATTGTCGATGAAGTTGTGATTAGGTGCAGATGATATGTCAAAGCAGCGATATTTGCAGTTGTAGGCCGTGTTGTTGATGAAGGACGTGTTCTCGCCGAGGGAGGCATAGTAGCACGCCGATTGGCAGCCATCGACGATGTTGTCGCGGACCATCGACTCGTTGACGCGTGAGAAGAAGAATGCATATCCCTGAGTGGAGTTCTGGACGATGTTTCGGGCAACAGTTATGTTGGTTTTGTTGGAGGCGTTCGTCGAGCCGATATAGACTGCCGAGCCGTTGTTGCTTACGAAGACATTATCAATGATTCGTGCATGAAAGAGGTCCTGTCCACCGAGGTCGATCATGTTGTTGCTCCATCGGCTGTTGCCTTCGAAATAGTTATCTTTTATCGTCAGATGGGAGCAGTCCCCTTTCTCGTCGATGATGTTGAAGAGGTTCTCGCTGAAGTTGTTCCCCCTGATGGTCACATTGTCTCCCGAATAGATGGTGATGCAGTTGTCGTTGCCCAGAAAGGTGTTGTTGGCGATGACGAAGTTGTGGGTTATCGTCGTCCCCATGATTCCTGCCGGGTTAGAGTGATAGCTGATGTTGATGAAGGTGTTGTTGATGACGTGGTTGGTGTCGTGATAGGTGCCCGAGAAACCGTAGCCCTTGCCGTAGTTCTGGATGACACAGTTCTTGACTGTTGTCTCGTCGACGCTGTTTTGGACTTCAACGGCTGCGCTGCTCGACGAATAGTTCTTATCCAAGATGCTCCCGTTGCAGTCGAGGGTGATGCCGTCGGCGTCAAGGCGCAGGAACACGTTCATGTAGGTCGCTCGGCACAGCGTAGTGTTCTCGTCGAGGTAGTGGCTCGTCGCGTTTGCCGGGGCAAGGCATTGGCCTGCGGCCACGCCCGCCAATGTCCAAATGAGCAGTGCTGCGAGAATCGTCCGCATGTAATGCATCTGTCGTTGGGGTTTTTATGCGCAGACTTCGACGGTGCGGTTCTTGACTTCGGTCACGATAGCGCAAGCGTCCTCTTTTTTGAGGGTGCACACGTGGACGGTGAAGCCGTGCTCGCCGGCGACGTTGCAAGGGAACGAAAACGACTCGGGGGGCGTGAGCTTGACGGTGTAGGCGTTCGCCGCGCCATCCGCGCAGGTGAAGCGGAAGTACTGCCAGTCGGGCTTCCAGGCGGGCCCGCGCTCGAATCCCTCGACGGGCTTGACGAGGACGGAGACGTTCTCGGCCTGTTCGGATGCCTCAAGGCGGTAGCGGGTGCCGTTGACCGCCACCCACGCGCAGTCTTCGACGACGGGCAGGTCCTTGCAGCGGTAGACGGCCTCGGTGTAGGCTTCGGTGACCGTCCGGCAGGAGCCTTCCTGCCCCACGCAGCCTGCGGTGAGCATGGCTGCTGCCATCACCGCCAGTATCCGCATCATCCCTCAAAGCATTCGGAGGATGTCCGTTAAATACCCATATCCCTAATGTTTCTCGACGATGTTCGGCCGCTACGCCCTCTTTTCGCCGGCAGCAGAGCTCGGAAAGCGCTTCGGGGCCGCCGTGGAGGGCGGGCACCCGCCCTCCTACAACGTCGCACCCCACTCGGACGTCTCGGTCGTCTTCGCAGGCGAGGAGGGTCGCGTCATCGAGCGCTTCTCGTGGGGGTTCATCCCCGACGTCTCCTCTGAGCGCCGGCCCAAGGCGCTCGTCAACGCGCGCGCCGAGTCGGTGGCCACGCTTCCCGCCTTCGCCGAGGCGTTCGCCGGGAATCGGTGTCTCATGCCCGCCAACGGCTTTTATGAGTGGAAGACGCGGGGGCAGGACCGCCAGCCCTACTACCTGACCGTCCGCGACGAACCCCTCTTCGCCGTCGCCGCCATCGCAAGCGTCTACCGCCACGAGGATGAAGTCCTCAAGACCGTCACCCCCCTCACCGTCTGCGCCAACGACGCCGTTCGCGGCCTCAACGAACGCATGCCCGCCATCCTCGCCCGGGCAGACGAGGCCGCCTGGCTTTCACGGGACGCCGACCCCGGGCGCCTGCTTTCGAGGCTGGCACCGTATCCCGCGGCCGACATGCGCCGCCACGCCGTCACAACCGACGCGAGCGACCCCCGCCTAGACGAGGCCCGCCTCATCGAAGCCGTCCCCGAGCCCCCCGGCATGGCTGAGCCCCAAAAGAGCCTGCGAGACTATTTTTAACCGCCGAGCCCCCATAGCCCCCGGTGAAACGCGCGACCGAGCAGTCCCTCATCCGCCTTGCGGCCGTCTTCCTTGTGCTCGCCCTCCTGCCCTTCCTCCTAAACCACTGGCTGTGGCTTCTGGGCGGCCAGGCGCTGCCCGCCATCCTCACGGGCCGCTGGGACGTCGCCGCCGTCAACATCCTCTTCTTTGTGGTCTTCGTCGCCCTCTTTCGCGTGCGCCGCCACGTCGACTGGCGCCGCCACAACGTCTACGCCGCATTCATCGTGGCGCTCTTTGCCGAGATGTATGGCTTCCCGCTGACGGCGTATTTCGCCTCCCGCTATCTCGGCGGCGTCGCAGTCGACTATGCCCCCCGCTACGTTTTGAACGTCTCGTTCATGGGCGTCGACTTCGCCTTGCCCACCATGATGATGGTGGGCGGCGCCGTCACCGTCGCAGGCCTGGCGCTGATAGCTGCCGGCTGGTATCAGGTCCACCATGCCGCAGGCACGCCCGTGACGTCAGGGCTCTACCGGTATAGCCGCCACCCCCAGTACGTCGGCATCCTGCTGGTCGCCGCCGGCTGGCTCATCCACTGGCCCACGATTCTGACCCTCCTCATGTTCCCCGTCCTCGTCGCGAACTACTACCAGCTCGCCCGCGAAGAGGAACGCCACATGCGCGCCGTCCACGGCGACGCCTACGCCGCCTACCAGCGTAAGACGCCGCTTCTTATATAGTGCTCCTCCCCATAAAACCCATTGTGACAGATGAAGACAGCATCGAATCTCTCTTGTATGAGTCCCTCATAAAAGAGGCCCACGGCTATCAGTTCTACGTCAAGCTCGCCCAGCAGTGCGGCGATGGCTCGGATACCAACCTCACTCTCACGCGGCTTGCCACCGAAGAGGTCAAGCACT
>CAYUFO010000176.1:0-3862 GCA_964443985.1 uncultured archaeon
GGGCGATGTGCTTGAAGTGGAATTTCCGTCCCCGGCTGCCGTAAAGGAGGAGGTCGAGGTCGCTTTCGCTCCATTCTGAGATGGGCCGGCTGATGTCGATGCCCATGTCGCCCGCAGCTATCTTGAAGGCGTTGCGGTAGAAGGCGTCTATCTTGTTGCCCCAGACCTTGACGGCGCCGTCGTCGATGGTCTTGGAGGCGTCGGGGATGATGAGGTCGGCGTCGAATTCGAGCTTGACGCCGAGGCCCTCGCAGGCCGGGCAGCTGCCGTGGGGGCTGTTGAAGGAGAACAGTCGGGGCTGCAGTTCGGGGAGGCTGACGCCGCAGTCGGGGCAGGAGAGCTGCTGGCTGAAGAGCTTCTTGGATGTGCCGTTGAGGCATACCTCGACGAGGCCGTCGGCGTGATGCAGGGCGCCCTCGACGTCCTCCATGATGCGCTGGCGGTTCTCCTTTTTGAGCGTGACCTCGTCGACGACGATGCTGAGGGTGTGCTTGACGTACTTGTCGAGGCGGATGTCGTCTTCGAGGTCGGAAAGCTCGCCGTCGACGTAGGCTTCACTGTAGCCGTCGTGGAAGAAGTCCTTGAGCTGGGTGTGGTATTCGCCCTTGCGGTCGCGGACGATGGGGGCGCATATCTTGACCTTCTTGGCTTTGAGCCGAAATATCTGGTCGACTATCTCGTTTTTGGTCTGGATGGATATCTCCTTGCCGCACAGGTGGCAGTGGGGGACGCCGATGCGGGCGAATAGCAGGCGGAAGTAGTCGTATATCTCGGTGACGGTGCCGACGGTGGAGCGGGGGTTCTTGCTGGTGCGCTTCTGGTCGATGGAGACGGCGGGCGACAGCCCCTCGATGTAGTCGACGTCGGGCTTCTCCATGAGGCCCAAAAACTGGCGGGCGTAGGCGGAAAGCGACTCGACGTAGCGGCGCTGGCCTTCGGCGTAGAGGGTGTCGAAGGCGAGCGAGCTCTTCCCCGAGCCCGAAAGACCCGTCACGACGACGAGCTTGTCGCGGGGGATCCTGACGTCGATGTCTTTGAGGTTGTGCTCGCGCGCCCCCTTGACGAATATGTGGTCAGCGCCCATGGTCTTTTCCCTCCTTCTCCTTTTCGGCGAGCATGTCGCGAAAGAGGATGGCGGCCTCGAAGTCCATGTTGTCTGCTGCTTCCTTCATGAGCCGCCTTATCTCTGCTTTCGGCATGTCGGCGTAGACGTCGCGGTTGACGTCGCGTTTGCCTTCGTCTATCGGGGCGATGCGCTCGTGGATGCGCTTTCTGATGGTGGCGGGGGTGATGCCGTGGGTCTTGTTGTAGGCGAGCTGCATCTCGCGGCGGCGGCGCGTCTCTCTCATGGCGTTCTCCATGGCCTTCGTCTTCTTGTCGGCGTAGAGGACGACACGGCCCTCGACGTTGCGGCTGCAGCGCCCGATGGTCTGCACGAGGCTTATCTCGTCGCGCAGGAAGCCCATCTGGTCGGCGTCGAGGATGGCGACGAGCGATACTTCGGGCAGGTCGAGGCCCTCGCGCAAAAGGTTGACGCCCACGACGACGTCGATGGCCCCCCCGCGCAGCTCGTTGAGTATGTCGATGCGCTCCAAGGTCTCTATCTCGCTGTGCAGGTATTTGACCTTGTAGTCGCGCTTTGCGAGGTAGTCGGCGAGGTCCTCGCTCATCCGCTTGGTGATGGTGGTGGCGAGGACGCGCTGGTCCTTGGCGATGCGGGCGTCGAGCTCGGCGACGAAGTCGTCGATTTGATTCTTGGCGGGGCGGACCTCGACCTCGGGGTCGACGAGGCCGGTCGGCCGGATTATCTGCTCGACGATTTGGGCGGACTTCTCCCGCTCGAATGGCCGGGGCGTCGCCGACACGTAGACGGCTTGGTTGAGGCGCTCCTCGAACTCTGGGTAGGTGAGCGGTCGGTTGTCGACGGCCGACGGCAGGCGGAATCCGTAGCTGACGAGAACGTCCTTGCGGCTTCGGTCGCCGCGGTACATGCCGCCTATCTGGGGGCAGGTGACGTGGCTTTCGTCGATGAAGGCGAGCCAGTCGTCGGGATAGAAGTCCAGCAGCGTGTTGGGGGGGTCGCCGGGGCTGCGGCCTTCGAGGTGTCTGGAGTAGTTCTCGATGCCCTTGCAGTAGCCGAGTTCCTCGATGAGCTCGAGGTCGTAGTTGGTCTTTTGCGCGATGCGGTTGGCTTCGAGGAGCTTGTCGGCTGCCTTGAGCCCGGCGACGCGCTCTGCGAGCTCTTCGCGGATGGTGGTGGTGGCGCTCTTCTTGCGCTCCTCTGCCAGAAGGTAGTGGACGGCGGGATACAGGCGCAGGTAGCGGGGCGCGGCGAGCGTTTTTGCGGACACGGCATGAAGGAGGCGGATGTCGGCTATCTCGTCGTCGACCTTGAGGCGGATGACGGTGTCACTATAAGGGGGATGGATGTCGATGTGGGGTCCGCGGACGCGGAAGGCCCCTTCGGTGAGATTGGCGTCGTTTCGTTCGTAGTGCATGTCGACGAGGCGGTGGATGAGCTCGTCGCGGTCGAGGCGCTGCCCGACCTCGAGGGGGATGGTGGCCTTCTCGTATTCCTCGGGGCTCCCTAGGCCGTAGATGGCCGATACCGTGGCCACGACGAGGACGTCGCGGCGGTCGAGGAGGCTCGCCGTCGCCCGGTGGCGGAGCTTTTCTATCTGGGGGTTGATGTCGGCGTCCTTTTCGATGTAGGTGTCGCTTGCGGGGAGATACGCTTCGGGCTGGTAGTAGTCGTAGTAGGATACGAAGTATTCCACGGCGTTGTCGGGAAACAGCTCCTTGAACTCGCTGTAGAGCTGGGCGGCGAGCGTCTTGTTGGGTGCCATGACGAGCGTCGGCTTCTGCACCTGTTCGACGACGTTGGCCATCGTGAACGTCTTGCCCGAACCCGTGACGCCCAGGAGGGTCTGATGCTCGTAGCCCCGGGCGATGCCCTCGACGAGCTTTTCGATGGCTCGGGGCTGACTGCCCGCCGGAGACAGGTCGGTCGACAGAGAGAATTCCATGGAAACCATTAACATGGAGGACTACGATAAAAAGATTGCAAGTGTCCGAGGGGAAAGTAACCTTTGTCTTTTTTAGACCTCTTTTTCCGATTCCTTGACTATCATGACATTAGAATCGATATTCGCCTCCCAAGCGTTCACGTATCTCTTCGTCCCCGCCCTCATCTTCATCGCGAAGATAATGGACGTCACCATCGGCACCATCCGCATCATCTTCGTATCACGGGGCATCAGAGGATGGGCGACGGTGGCCGCATTCTTCGAGATAATCGTATGGCTTCTCGCCATCGGCCAGATCATGCGCAACCTCGACAACCCCTACGCCTACGTCGCGTACGCGGCGGGCTTCGCCGCCGGCACCTACGTCGGCATCAGAATCGAGGAGAAGCTCGCCATGGGCGTCCTCGTCGTCCGCATCATCAGCGGCCACGACACCACGGCACTCGCCCAAGCCCTCAAAGCCGACGGACACGGCCTCACCCAATTCACCGGCTGCGGCGTCGACGAAGACGTCAACGTCACCTACACCGTCGTCCGCCGAAAAGAACTCGACCGCGTCATCGAACACATCCAGGAACACAACCCCCACGCCTTCTACAGCATCGAAGACGTCCGCTACGTCAACGCCAAAGGCCTCTTCCCCCCACCCAAACCCAAACAAGGAAGGATACTCAGGACGTTCGGGCGATTGAGGAAAGCACGGTAACCGAGACTCATCGCCAGCCCAGGCAAGCTTTGCTTCGGTGGCGGATGGGTTGCGGTTTTTCGGTCGAGGCGGCATAGTTCCTTTACCGCTTCGGGTTTGAATTCTATGCGGTAGGTCATATGCCGAGTTC
>CAYUFO010000177.1:0-3850 GCA_964443985.1 uncultured archaeon
GCTACTGCATCCGCGGATTTCTCCAACTGCGGCGATGTAGACAATTCCGGCGGTGTGGATATCGATGACATCGTGTATCTCATCGCCTACGTATTCACGGGTGGCCCCGACCCCGACTGTGGATCTGACTGCCCGCCGACAGTGACAGATTACGATGGCAATGTGTATCAGACGGTGTTGATAGGTGATCAATGCTGGATGATGGAGAACCTGAAGGTGACGCATTACAGAAATGGCGATCCGATACCGCATGTGACCGACGGCGTCACTTGGGGAGGTCTTTCTACCGGAGCCTACTGCGAGTATGACAATGATCCGGGTAATGTTGCTACTTATGGCCGTTTATATAACTGGTTTGCCGTGGACGATAGCCGCAACATAGCTCCGGCGGGTTGGCATGTGCCGTCCGACGAGGAATTGAAGCAATTGGAGATGTACCTTGGCATGAGTCAGGCTGAGGCAGATGATACTGGCTTGCGCGGGACTGATGAAGGCGGCAAGTTAAAAGAAGCCGGCTATGCGCATTGGTACCCACCGAATACAGGCGCTACCAACGAAAGCTGTTTTTCCGCGTTGCCTGGCGGCATCCGCTACAGCAGTGGTTATTTCGACATTATGGGTTACAACGCCCTCTTTTGGTCTTCTACGGAGTTCGATAGTGACAGCGCGTGGCACCGTATCCTGTATTCCAACTACTCACAGGTCCTCCGTTTCTACAACGGCAGGCGAAGCGGTTTTTCTGTTCGTTGTGTCCGGGATTGATTGACAATTTGACTCTTTGTACGGGGCGCAGCCCCGTCGAAAACACTTTTGAGATGTCGAAGGCAGCGTGGCCCCGCTCTTGCGGGATTCCTCGCGATGACAGCTTTTCCAGCGATACGAACTTTTTCAACAAGCTCCAACAGACCTGGTCCACGCCGGTCGGTCAGAATCGCGTCAAACCCTCGTGAGTATTGAAGAATGCGGGATTTGCGGTTTCCGAGACCACTGCCCTTTTGCCCCATTTTGACCGTTTTGAAAAGCTTAAAAGCGCACTTTCGAGGAGGGCGAAGTCCTCAAATCGGTACTTTCGGAGCCGAAAACGGCTTAAAACTGCACTTTGGAGAGCATCAAATACCTGTCTTCAAACCGTAATCGTTTCCAAGTCCAGTCCTGATGGTTGACAATAAGCCTCCATATGTGGAAAATGATTGACTGGACACAGAGACACACTATATATTGCGGTTCATGGGATGTATAAGCACAGCATATTGTGTTCACTGGTGTCTGGATTGCGAGAGTGAGCGCATGTTTGGCTACCGGAACGATCAAGCGGCCTGCTTGGACCGCCTGCCGCTCGCGACCGGCTGTTGTTCAGAGACGTTCGAGGGCGTCTTCGAGTTCACCGTCCACGAGGTGTGTGTAGACCAGCGTCGTGGAGAGGTCCCGGTGTCCGAGAGCGCGCTGGACAATGAGGATGTCGCCGGTTCGGCTGTAGAGGTGGGTTGCGAATGTGTGGCGGAGCGCATGCGGGCTGAGCTTCCTGTCGATACCTGCCGCAATCAGCCAGTGCTGCAACCGCCTTGCGACCTGCCGTTCGCAGAGCCGTTCGCCGCGGTTGGAGAGAAACAGGGGCTGCCGATCGTCGTTGTCCCCGGGCGAGTTGTCGGCGCGACTGCGGGCAGACATGCGCCGGCGCTGTTTCAGGTAGGACCGCAGGAGGGGGCGTAGAGTGGACTTCAGGAACTTCACCTGCGGGACGTTGCCCTTGGCACAGACACGGAGATGCCTGGCGTCGAGTTCCACGTCCTCGATGTCGAGATTGACGAGCTCCTGCAGCCGGATACCGGTGCCGAGGAAGAGTTCGATGATAACGCGATCCCTGGTTGCTACTGCAGTTGACCGACCGCGAAGTTCCCTGAGCAGACGGTGTTTCTCTGTCTCGGTGAGCTACCTCGGTAGATTCCGAGGTAGCCTGTGCAGAGTCAACGATGCAGCCGGGTTCTTCTGCACAAGCCCGTTCAGTTCCGCCCATGCGAAGAACGACCTGACGGCCGCCCTGAACCGGTGCATGGAAGCACGCGATCTGGCGCCGCCTCTGGCGGATTGTGTGACCTCGGGCGAGGTCAGTGCCTCGTCGATCATGACGCCGGTCACGTTGTTCAGTGCGACACCCGGATGTCGCGAGGTAAGAGCACCAGCCAGACAGGAGAGATCGCGCAGGTACGCGCTCACGGTCTTGGGCGAGCGGCCTTCCGCTTCGAGCCTGCGTGCGAAGGATCGGATGGCTGAATTGATTGAGACGGTCTCAGCCATTATCCTCGTCCTGCATTGCGCTTCGTCCCATCGGCGTATCCTTGGGCAGCGGGAGCTTGTCGATACGGCCTGTCTCTTTGGCCCAGACGAGGAACATCCTGAGCACGCGCCTGGTCTTCTCGACTGTCGGTTTCGCGCGCTTCTTGCCGCTCGGCAGCTTGAGGAGCGCATCGGACTTGAAGAATCTCCCGACATGTGCCGGAAGGATGGCGGACAGTTTCCGCTCGGCGCCGAAGAAGGTTTCGATCTGTTCGAAGTCTCGGGCATAAGTCCGGAGTGTTGCTTCCTTCTTGCCCTTTGTCTTCAGGTGTTCGAGGTAGGCCCGGGCGTCGTCGTGCAGTGTTTCAGTCATGGCATCTTCTCCTTTCAGAAGGTTCAACTTGTTGCATATCATGGCATTACATACACTCACACATTGGCGTCGGGTACGCGGGAAGTCAAGTTGTTCCATGCGCATATTGTGTCGAGAGGGGGATAATAATGAGGAGGGCTGAAGGGCGAAAGAGGCTGAGGATGTGGGGCGCGCTGCCGCCATATCTGGGCGGAAAGCGGCGTCTCTGCCCTCTGATATTCAGGGAGCTTGATCGAGTATTGCCGAGGCGGGCATGGCCGAACCTGACATTCCTCGACGGCTTCCTTGGCGGCGGATCGGTAAGCCTTTATGCGAAGGCACAAGGATTGAGGGTCATCGCCTCGGATATCGCCGAGCGTTCGATCGTCGTCGGCCGGGCGCTGATCGAGAACAGCAGAGTTCGGCTTACGCGCGAGGATACGCTGCGTATGGCCGCTGACAACGGCAGTCCACCGGGCCGGGTCGAAGAGACCTGCGCTCCGGCGGTGTTCACACGCATGCAGGCGCGTCTGCTGGACCGCATCCTGAACCTTGCTGATGATGCCCGCGACGCTGCGAAAGCCTCTCTGTTGCGCCTGTGTGCGGTTCGTGTGGCCTTGTCGGCGCACTCCATGTCTTCAGTCCGTTCGGGCACGATCCACCGGCTGACAACGGGCGAGTACGAGAGCATCACCGAGAGCTGCGTGCACAACTACGTCGACGGCCTTCGCCTCGGGCGTCCCGAGCGGCTGTGGCGGCTGGCCGAGCAGATCAACGGAGGAGTGTTCCAGGGAGAAGCGAGGGTCATGAAGTGCGATATCATCGAGACGCTGCCATCGATCGAGGCTAATGTCGCTTACTTCGATCCGCCGTACCCGGGAGTGGCTTCCTACGAGAAGGAATACAAGATCATCGACGAGATAATCGAAGGCTCGTCTCTTCCGAAAAGTCCGTTCAGTGCCAGGGGCGGCGCGTCGATGCTCGATCGCTTGTTCGAGCGCGCCGGCCACATACCGGTGTGGATTCTGAGCCTCGGTAACGCCGAGGTGCAGATTGAGGACCTTGAGCGTCAGATGCTCCGGCATGGGCGGGAGGTTCGTTCGACCGCAGTCAAATACATGCACAAGGCATCGGTGGCGACTGAAGAGAAGCGACAGCAGAACCGGGAGTTCATCGTTGCAGGCTGGAATCCCGATTCACCGCTTCTTCAGGAATCCGCGGAAG
>CAYUFO010000178.1:0-3844 GCA_964443985.1 uncultured archaeon
AAGCTGTGGATGCGCACGGACAGGAAGAGCTCGAAGAGGCCGCCGAGGACGCCTGTCATGCCGCCGATGATGAAGACGAGGCCGATGTAAATCGACCACCAGCCGTATTCGGGGAAGAACTTGAAGAGGACGAGGCCGACGCCGACGGCGGTAAAGCCGGTGCGGATGTAGCTGAGGTAGTTTCGTTCTTTTGCGAGGATGGTGCGCTCTTCGGCGAGCAAGTCGCAGTAGTCGTCGTCTTGGGTGTTCATGGCAGGTCGTTGGGGTCGGTGATGCGGCCGGTGAGGGCGGAGGCTGCGACGACGGCGGGGTTGGCAAGGTAGACGTGTGATTGCTTGTGGCCCATGCGGCCGACGAAGTTTCGGTTGGTCGTCGAGATGCAGGTCTCTCCTTTGGCGAGGACGCCCATGTAGCCGCCGAGGCAGGCGCCGCAGGTGGGGCCGCTGATGAAGCCGCCCGCGGCGATGAATATGTCGAGCAGCCCTTCCTTCATCGCCTGCTGGTAGACGGCCGTCGATGCCGGCACGACGATGAGTCGGACGTTTCCCTTCACCTTTCTCCCTTTGAGGATGTCGGCGGCGATGCGCAGGTCCTCGATTCTCCCGTTCGTGCAGCTTCCGAGGTAGGCCTGGTCGACGTCAATTGACGAAAGTTCGGCTGCTGCTTTGGCATTCTCGGGAAGGAAGGGTTCGGCAACGGTGGGGGGGATGCCGCCGACGTCGTAGGTGCGGACATCGCTGTAGGATGCGTCCTTGTCTGAGGTGACGGCTTTGTAGGCTCCTTTCACGCGGCCTTTGAGGTAGTCGTCGACTTTTTTATCTGCGGGAAAGAGGCCGAACTTGCCGCCGGCCTCGATGGTCATGTTGGCCATGGCGATGCGGTCTGCGAGCGGGAGGTCCGCGATTGCAGGGCCGTGGTATTCCATGGCCTTGTACAGTGCTCCGTCGACGCCGATGTCGCCGATTATGGACAGGATGAGGTCTTTTCCGTAGACATGCTTCTGCCTTTTTCCTGTGAGCTCGAACTTGATGGATTCCGGGACCTTGAACCACATCCTGCCTGCCGCCATGGCGCAGGCGGCTTCCGTCGAGCCGACGCCCGTTGCGGCGCAGCCGAGGGCGCCGTAGGTGCAGGTGTGGCTGTCGGCGCCGATGATGAGGCGGCCGGGGGCGGCGAATCCTTCCTCTATCATGACTTGGTGGCAGATGCCGCCTCGGCCGACTTCATAGTAGTGGGGGAGTTCGTATCTTTCGGCGAAGTCTTTCATGGCTTTCGCCTGTTCGGCGCTCGCGACGTCCTTGGCGGGGACGTAGTGGTCTTGGATGAGGACGGCCTTTTCTTTGAGGGGTGGTGCGCCGAGTTCGTCGAAGACGCTGAAGGCCGGGGGTCCGGTGATGTCGTTGACCATGACGTAGTCGATGGCGGCTTCGACTATCTGGCCTGGCTCGACAGAGCGTTCACCGGATTTGGCGGCGAGGATTTTTTCTGCGACGGTCGGCATGATGGGAACATATGTGGTGTCGATGATAATAAATGTGCTTGGATGGTCACGTATCGTTATTTCAAGTGAATCGAAATGATGCATAAACCCCCCTCTTCCCATTTATATGCAAACCCGCCAAATCATTCACCCATCCCCTAGGGGACAATCAAGGTGGTGAACCATGTTTGACGGCATCAAAACCCTCGACGACGTAGACGTGACCGGGAAGAAGGTTCTCGTGAGACTCGACCTCAACTCGCCCATCGACCCGAAGACAGGCGACATCCTCGACAACCGGCGATTCCTCAGCCACAAGCCGACACTCGAGGAACTCATCGAAAAGAACTGCAAGATAGTCCTCCTCGCCCACCAGGGACGCCCCGGCGACCCCGACTTCACCACCCTCGAACAACACGCGAAACTCCTGCAGGACGTCATCGGCCACCCCGTCAACTACCTCGACAGCCTCACGAGCCGGTTCGTCGTAGAAAAGATCGAAGCCATGGCCGAAGGCGACGTCATCATGCTCGAAAACACCCGCTTCTACAGCGAGGAGGTCCTCAAACGCCCCCCCGACGTCCAGGCCACCACGCTCGTCGTCCAAAAACTCTCGCCCAACTTCGACTACTTCATCAACGACGCCTTCGCCGTCGCCCACCGAAGCCAGCCAAGCGTCGTCGGCTTCCCCCAACTTTTGCCATCCATAGCCGGGCGCCTCATGCAAAAAGAGGTATCCACCATCACCGAGACCGTGGAAAAGCCGAAAAAACCGGTCGTCTTCCTGCTCGGCGGAACGAAGGCAGACGACTCCATCAAGATAGCCACCAAAGCCCTCGAGTCGGGCACCGACGCCATCCTGACAGGCGGCGTCGTCGCCAACATATTCCTCGCAGGCAAGGGCTACCGCATCGGCGAACCAAGCATCGAATTCATCCGCGGCAAAAAGATGACCGACCAGATAACCCTCGCCCGCGACCTCATCACCGAATACGAAGACCGCATCGTCGTCCCAAAAGACGTCGCCCTCGACCAGCACGGCAAGCGCGTCGAGATACCCATCAGCGAGCTCCCCCAAAACTACAAGATAGCCGACATAGGCCACAAAACCATCGACGACTACAAGAAGCGCATCATGGAGGCGGGCACCATCTTCGCCAACGGCGCCTTCGGCGTCTTCGAATCCAAGGACTTCGCAGCAGGCACCGAAGAGATGATAAAAGCGATCGCCGAAAGCGACGGCTTCTCGGTCATCGGCGGCGGCCACACGGTCGCAGCCGCCCGCGGCCTTGAAGTCGAAGACAGGATAAACCACATATCATCGGGAGGCGGCGCCTGCATAAACCTCCTCGCCGGCTACAAGCTCCCCGGCATCGAAGCCCTCAGAAACGCCCACTAAAATGAAATCCCTCTTCAAGATAGGAGAAGCCCTCCTCGGAACCGGCGACGAGCTCGCCCACGTCGACCTCATGGTCGGCGACAAGGACGGACCCGTCGGCACCGCCTTCGCCGAAGGCATGACCACGCTCTCGCGCGGCCACACACCCATCACCGCCGTCATCCGCCCCAACCTCCCCGCCAAGCCCTACACCCTCATCGTCCCCAAGGTGACGGTCGGCAACATGGAGGACGCCACCAAGATATTCGGCCCCGCCCAAGCGGGCGTCGCCAAGGCCGTCGCCGACGCCGTCGAAGAAGGCATCATCCCCGAAGACAAGATCGACGACTGGGTCATCGTCGTCTCCGTCTTCATCCACCCCGGCGCCAAGAACTATCGAAAGCTCTACCAATACAACTACTCTGCGGCCAAGCTCGCCCTCCGGCGCGCCCTCACCGACTACCCGAGCTGGGACAAGATTCGCTTCGACAAGGACCGCGCCACCCACCCCATCATGGGCTTCAAGGTCCCCCGCCTGTGGCGCCCACCCTACCTCCAAGTAGCCCTCGACGTGGGCAGCGTCGCCCAAGCCAGGCGCATCGTCGAGCAGCTCCCCAAAAGCGACAACATCATCCTCGAGGCCGGCAGCCCCTTCGTAAAATCGGGTGGCGTCGGCGTCATCGAGGACCTCCGCGAGGTGGCCCCCGACTCCTTCGTCGTCGCCGACCTCAAGACCATGGACACCGGCCAGGTGGAAGTCGACATGGCCTTCGAACAGACGGCGGACGCGGTCGTGTGCGCAGGCCAGGCGCCCGTCGAAACAATAGACAAGTTCATCTACGAGGCCCGCCGCGTCGGCGTCTACTCCATCGTCGACATGATAGGCGTCGACGACCCCCTCAAGCTCCTCAAGAAGCTGAAGGAACTGCCAGACATAGTCGAGCTCCACCGCGCCATCGACGAGGAAGACGTCAAAAAGCCCAAAT
>CAYUFO010000179.1:0-3818 GCA_964443985.1 uncultured archaeon
GGTGCGTTCCCCTCTGACATCGGCTCGACGAGGCGTTTTCCGACAGAGCCTAGTTGAAGTCTAGGCGATCGTGCGGTTGCTACTCCAGGTCCCAGGCGTTGTCCGGATCGCTGTACCCGCCGAGGGTGCCACGGAACTGGCCGAGCTGGTTCTCGCCCCAGGGGCCCCGGTCGAGGCCTTCGCGGTCCACGAAGATGCTGGGAAATGCCATGGGCGAGCCGTGGCCGTCGGCCCAGGCGATGTTGCAGGACTGATTGTTGTGCCGCCCATGTGGTCCACCCCAGATGGTGGGAATGCCGCCGATCACGCCTTGGCCGCGCTGCGAGACGGGATTGTTGACGAACAGCTCGAACCAGGTGTCGGCGACGGCCAGGGTGCCGGCGGGATTCCTGATCTGTTCCATGCGGCTGGAGACGGTGAAACCGAAAGCGGTGTCCTTCTCGACGGCGCGGCGGGTGGCCAGCGAGTACCAGTTGACGCCGTAGTCTGAGTTCCGCCAGTTGTTGTGGCCGGGGTCGTTCAGGTCGGCCACGCGGATGCTGTGGGGGTTCTCGTCGGCCTCGGGGAAGCGTGGGCACTTGAACATGTCGCGCGTCGAGCCGTAGCCCTGGATGGTCAGCGCGCTGGTCCAGTAGTACTCGGTGGTGCGGGTGTTGGCCCAGCCGCCGAAGGGGTTCTGCGGGTCCCAGACGGCGTGGACAAAGAAGTCCTTGTTGTCGGCGGCGTAAGCCTGGATGGCGATGCCGACCTGCCGGACGTTGCTCAGGCACTGGACGTCGCGTGCGGCGTCGCGTGCGGCGCCGAGCGAGGGCAGGAGGATGCCGATCAGCAGGGCGATGATCGAGATCACCACCAGCAGCTCGATGAGGGTGAAGCCGACGGGCCGGCGAGTTGATGTGAGCGTGCGAGTCATGATGAGTGCTCCGTCGTTCGGAGGGACTGGTTGCGCAACACGATTTATTATCGTCATCGGTATTATTGACCATCCAAGTGGGTCTGTCAACCCCGGAAGATCGGCTTTTTCACGGCCGCGGCCCACCGACACGCCGGCGGGGGGCGGGGACCCGGGGGGCGATTCAAGGCCGGCCGGCCCCGCGGCCGACTTTGCCCACAACACGCCGCGTTTCTATACTCCATGGCGTTGCGGGGCTGTAGCTCAGTTGGGAGAGCGCTTGTATGGCATACAAGAGGTCAGGGGTTCGACTCCCCTCAGCTCCACTTGACCCCGCCCCCGGATCTAGTCCCGGATCCGCCCCCCGGATCCAAACCCGCAAGTGACGACCAGACCCGCCCACACCGCCCGTGAGCAACGCCTCGCGGGCGGTTGTTTCTGGGCCAGGCCGCGTCCGAGCGAGGCAAGAGTGCGGGCCGGGCTTGTAGCCGCGACGCAACGCCTCGCGGACGCCTGCGAACGCGTGGGTGCCGGTCGGGCGTGCGGTCCGTGACGACGAGTGTGCAGGGCCAGACTTCGTGCGTGCGACCCGCGTGGGCGGTGGCGTCCGCGGGGCGTCGCCCCGCGGCTGGTCGTGAAACGTCGCGGATTGCAGAAATCGTCACGCCGGCACGGGCGTCAGCAGCAGCTCGGCGATCTGGACGGCGTTGAGGGCCGCGCCCTTGAGCAACTGGTCGCCGCAAACGAAGATGTCCAGCCCCCGGCCGTCGGGCTGGCTCAGGTCCCGTCGCAGTCGGCCGACGAACACCTCGTCTCTGCCCGAGGCGTCCAGCGGCGTGGGGAAGCGGTTGCTCGCGCGGTCGTCGACGATCGAGACGCCGGGCGCGGCACGCAGGACCTCGCGGGCCTCGTCCTCGCTCACCGGCTGCTCGAACGTGAGGTTGATCGCCTCCGAGTGGGCGCGCAGGACGGGCACGCGGACGCAGGTGGCGGTGATGGGCGTGCCGGCGTCGAGCGGCTGACCCCACATCTTGCGGGTCTCGCGGATCATCTTCAGCTCCTCGACGTTGTAGCCCTCGGGCCCGATGTCGGTGTTGTGGCTGAAGAGGTTGAACGCGTACTGCTGGGGGAAGATCCGGCAGGTCGGCGGCTTGCCGTCGAGCACCTCGCGGGTCTGCTGCTCGAGCTCGGCCATGGCCGCGGCGCCGGCGCCGCTGGCGGCCTGGTAGGTGCTGACCACGATGCGCCGGACGCCGAAGGCGCGGTGCAGCGGCGTGACCGGCAAGACCATGATGATCGTCGAGCAGTTGGGGTTGGCGATGATGCCCGGCCTGGCGCCCAGGGCGATGCCGGCCTCGGCGATCGCCTCGGGGTTGACCTCCGGAACCACCAGCGGCACGCCCTCGGTCATGCGGAAGGCCGAGGAGTTATCGACGACGACCGCGCCGGCCTCGACGGCGATCGGCGCGAACCGCTTGCTGGTCGACCCGCCGGCGCTGAACAGGGCGAGGTCGACGCCCTCGAAGCTCTTGTCGGTCAGTTCCTCGACGGTGTACGTGCGGCCCTTGAACGTGATCGTCTGGCCGGCGCTGCGCGCCGAGGCGAGCAGGCGGAGGCTGGAGAAGGGGAACTCACGGCGCTCGAGCACGGCCAGGAACTCCCGGCCGACGGCGCCGGTCGCACCGGCGATCGCGACGGATGGGGCGCTGCTGCGGTTCACGGTCAAGGGTCTCCTTGGACAAGCGGCCCGCGACGGGCGGGCCAAGTCCGACATTATATCGGGTGGACCGGAGAATGGTTCCACGCACCGGAACGAAGTTTAGCGGCGGGGCCACGCGCGGCGGGCAGGCCCGCCGGCTAAACGGGTGGCAGACGGTCGTCGCCGGGGCTCGCCGCCATCACCGGGCGTCCGCATCGCATCCGGAGCGTGTTTTGTGGCGCTTGACAGGCGGGGGGGTGGGGATAAAGTAGCGATGCTCGGCCGCGAGGCCGGGCAGCCGGGAGTGTAGCTCAATTGGTTAGAGCATCGGACTGTCGATCCGAAGGTTGCGGGTTCGAGTCCCGTCACTCTCGTTTCCCGTCCAAGTGAAGAGTCGCGGCGGGCAGGCCCGCCGGCTCAACGAGAGCGAATGGCTGTCGCGTGGCGTTGGCACGGCAGGCCCGCCGGTGAAACGGCGTGGTGCGCGGTCGTCGCGGCTATTCAGGCATGGAGGGGGACGAGCCGGCCGTGCTCGAGCCGGAGGCGGCGATCGGCGGCGTTAGCGACGCGTGCCTCGTGGGTGACGGTGACGACGGTCTGGCCCTGCTCGTGCAGGCCGGTGAGCAGCTCGAGGATGTGCCCGCCGGTTTGTTCGTCGAGGTTGCCGGTGGGTTCGTCGGCCAGGAGCAGGTCGGGCTGGTTGACCAGGGCGCGGGCGATGGCGACGCGTTGGCGTTCGCCGCCGGAGAGCCGGCTGGGGCGATGGCGGAGGCGTTGGCCGAGCCCGACGCGGTCGAGCAGGGCCTCGGCGCGTTGCCGGACGGGGCGGCGGCGCGTGGGCCAGGCCCAGACGGAGCTGGCGGTCATGGCGGCGATCATGACGTTCTCGAGGGCGGTGAGCTCGGGCAGGAGGTGGTAGGCCTGGAAGACGAAGCCGACGTGCCGTTGTCGGTAGCGGTCGAGGGCGTTGGCGCGGAGTCGGCCGACGTTCTGGCCGTGGAAGTGGATGGAGCCGGCGTCGGCGCGGTCGAGCCCGCCGAGCAGGTGCAGGAGGGTGCTCTTGCCGGAGCCGGAGGAGCCGAGGATGGCGACGGACTCGCGTGGTCGGACGGTGAGGCTGACGCCCTGGAGCACGTGCAGGTCCTGTCCGCCGAGGCGGTAGTGCTTGTGGACGTCGTCGACGCGGAGGATGGCGGCGGCGTGGTCGTCGAGGCCGACCATGCGTGT
>CAYUFO010000180.1:0-3808 GCA_964443985.1 uncultured archaeon
AGGAAGGGGGCGGCGCACCCCCGCCCGGGGGAGACGGGGTGCGCCAGGTTGGTTGGGGTGGTGTTTTTCGGTTAGGGTGGTGCTTATGTCTGGTCGTGGACCTTGGTGGTGATCCAGTCGAGGTCGAAGAGCTTGTCCTCCATGAGCTCGCGGGCGAGGACGGCCTTCTTTTTTCCGAGTTTGACGCTTGCCTGTTCGAGGATGTCGTCGATGCCGGGGCTGACCCGGATGCCTATCATCTTCGTATCTGCAGCCATTGGAATACTCAATGGTAACTAATTAGTTACTATCTAGTATATAAAGCTGTCGGCAATGGGCCGTGGCTTCTGCACCCGTTCCTGGAAGAATCACTCCGCGCTCTACCTAGTCGGACTCGCGCGCGATGCAGCCCACGTCCGTCACGCACCGCTCATCGTCGTCGCACTCCTCAAGAAGCGGCAGGGGGTTGGGGACGATGAGGCGGCACTCCCCCTCGTCCGTGCACGTCGGCGTCTGGCTGTACGTGTAGGCGTCCCCGCTCTTGCAGATGATCTTGTCGGCGGGCGCGGGCCCGCAGTCGGCGTCGGTCGAGCATCGCTTCTGCTGCGTTGCGGCGAGCGTCGACGTCGGCTTCTTCGGGGGCGTCCCGGTCGAGGAGACCGTCGACGTCGTCACGTGGTCGTCGCCCGTGGGCTCGACTTCCAAGGCCACCGTCGACACCGGCTTGACGTCGAGGATGGTGGACACCGTCGTCGTGGGGGTCGTCGTCGTGACCGTCGTCGAGGAGGAATCCCCGCCGAGGCATCCGGCGAACCCAACGAGGACGACGGCGAAGGCCAGCAGGATGAGGTCCGTTTTCGTCATGATGTGATTTTAACCTGCGATGAGCGAAGAATATTTATGTCGTCTAGGATTTATAAACCTTGTTTCTTGCACGCTACGAGTTTTTCGTCCATGTATTCGAGGTTGGTGCCGAAGGTGGTGCGCGCCTGTCGGGAGCGACCGATGGACAGGTCAGCTTCGCCGGGGCCGTAGACGTTCCTCGCGCGTTCAACGAGCGCTTCGTACTCTTCGAGGACGGGAAGGCAGCGTCCCCGTAGGAAGGCGTATTCCTCCCGCAATCGCCCAAGCCGGGAGCAGGAGATGCCGTCGTCCCCCCCTATCTTGACGGTGACGTACTGGAATTCCTCCATGACCTCGTTGCTCTGGTCGATGCAGGCGAGGACTTCGTCCTCCTGATGGTCGAGGGCGTCGTTGACGCGCGCTGTGCGGGCTGCCTGCCAGTACTGGTACACTGCGAGGAGGCCTGCGGCGAGCAGGAAGGCGATGACGATGAGCGCGGTGATGAGGATGCGTTTTTTGCCAACCACGGTCGTTCGACTATGTTTTAGGCGGTTGGTTATTAAGAAAAAACAGGGGGTTTTTATATCGCGGTATTCCTTAGATATTATCTCGATAATACCTGCCATGGCCAAGGTGTGCGTCGACATCCCCGACGAGATACTCGCCGACCTGCGACTGCACGTCGGCGACGAACGCAAATTCGTCACCATGAGCGACGCCATCCGCACCGCCTGCAGGAAGCTCCTCGACCGCCTCGAAGACATCGACGAACGCCACGGCCGCCTCGCAAAAAGAACCCCAACAAAAAAATGAGACTCGGACGCACGTTCTACCTGGACTCAAGCCACCACCTGCCCGACTACAAAGGCAAATGCGAGGCCGTCCACGGCCACACCTACCGCCTCGACGTCGTCATCGAAGGCGAACTCGGCCCAAACGGGATGGTCCTCGACTTCGCCGACCTCGCCAGCATCGTCGACGAAAACGTCATCGAGCCCCTCGACCACAAGAACCTCAACGCCGTCATCGACAACCCCACCGCCGAACGCATCACCTGCTGGATATGGGAGGCGCTCGCAGACGAGCTCCCCCTCGCCGAGGTCACCCTCTACGAGGGCCGCGAAAAATGGGTCACCAAGACGAAGCCGTGACTGCGGTCTGCCTCGTGTCCGGCGGCATGGACAGCTGCGTCGCCGCAGCCATCGCCGCGACCGAATGCAAAGAGCTCTACTTCCTCCACCTCACCTACGGACAGCGAACGCATGAGCGCGAAAGGCAGGCATTCCACGCGCTCGCCGAACACTACCGCGCAAAAGACACGTTGAGGGTTGACGTCTCCCATCTCAAACGCATCGGCGGCTCGGCGCTCACCGACGAATCCGTCGCCGTCCCCAAAGGAGACCTCGACCGACCGGGCATCCCCGCCACCTACGTCCCCTTCCGGAACGCCAACCTCCTGTCCATCGCGGTGAGCTGGGCGGAAGTCCTCGGCGCCACCCGCATCTACTTCGGCGCCGTCGAAGAGGACTCATCGGGCTACCCCGACTGCCGGGAATCGTTCGTTGCGAAATTCAACGACGTCATCGAGGCGGGCACAAAACCCGACACCCACATCGACATCAAAACACCCCTCATCCACCTCACAAAAGAAGACATCGTGAAAAAGGGCGTCGAACTCGCCGCTCCCCTGCACCTCACATGGAGCTGCTACACGTCAAACGGACCTCGGGCCTGCGGCCGCTGCGACAGCTGCGCGCTCAGACGGCGGGGCTTCGAACAAGCGGGCGTCCCCGACCCCGTCGACTACGAACGATGAGAGTCCACGAGATATTCGCCTCCATCCAGGGCGAAGGACTCTGGGTCGGACTCCCCCAGGTCTTCGTTCGCCTCGCCGGCTGCAACCTCAACTGCACGTGGTGCGACACCAAGCCCGCCTGGGGGCCGGGCTCCGAGATGAGCGTCGACGACGTCCTCGCAGAAATCGAAGCCCACACCCTAAAAAGCGTCTGCGTCACGGGTGGCGAACCCCTCGTCCAGGTCGAGGAGGTTTCCGAGCTCGTCAAACGGCTCAAGCGGGAAGACTATTCAGTCCTCCTGCAGACCAACGGCACCATCTACGACGAAGACCTCTACACGTTCGTCGACTGCGTCGACTGCGACGTCAAGCCGCCGAGCTCCGCGTGCCCCGGCGACCCCGCCTGCGTCGACCGCCTGCGGCCCGTCGACTACGCCAAGGTCGTCGTCGCAGACGAAGACGACTACGCGTTCGCGAAAACGGTCGTCGACCGCTCGCCCGTCCCCGTCGTGCTGCAACCCGCCGCGGGCGCCGACGCGGCCTCCCTCGTCGACCGCGTCATAGCAGACCAGCTCCCCGTCCGCGTCATCCCCCAAATCCACAAGATACTCAACGTAAAATGAAAAAGGCAAACGACACCCAGGAAGACTGCCCCACCGTCGCCTACGACCTCGAATCCGTCGGCGTCACCAACCTGCGCACCATCGTCGAGACCAGTTGGCACGGCCGCATCCACCGCTTCGTCCCCACCATCGAGATAACCGTCGACCTGCCCAAGAAGAAGAAGGGCGTCCACATGAGCCGCCTCATAGAATCCATCACCGAGATACTCGAAGAAGAGGCGCTCGAAAGCCACGGCAGCTTCGAAGACCTGGCGCGCCGCGTCCTTGTGCGGCTCGAAGGCAAGCACCCCTACACCAACGGCCGCATCCACCTCGCCACCGAGCTCGTCGTCCCCAGAAAGACACCTGCCACCGGTCGGCAGACCATGGAGACCCACGACATCGAGGTCGAGGTGTCCTCTCATCGGGGCCGATTCACCAAGTGGCTGTCAGTCGAGGTGCTCGGCAACAGCGCCTGCCCGCACGCCCTCAAGAACAACGACGGCATCACCCTCGTCCAGCGCGCCCGCGGCATCCTCGACGTCGAAACCGACTACGACAACGCCGTCAACCTCGAAGACATGATCGC
>CAYUFO010000181.1:0-3802 GCA_964443985.1 uncultured archaeon
CCAGGTCGAAAACCTCGTTGCAGCAATAGTGAAAGCCAAAAAAAGAAGCGATTGACGTTGTTTTTATATGCGTTTTTCTAAAATAGTCCTTGCAGACAATGATGATGCGATTGGGGGAGAGAGCGGAGACTATACTCATCGGGCTCGCTTTCTTGGCAGCCGCAATCGGCGTGGCCAACGGATACGTTGCCATTTCGAATCCGAATCCCGCGAACAACACCGCGTTTTCGGCGGGAGCCGATTCCTTCACATTGACGGTATCCACCAATGAGACAGCTACCTGCACGTATTCGGAAACCTATGGTTTTTCGACGAACATAGGGGAAAACAGGACCAATATCATCGGCTTCGGGTCGTCCGACGAAGCCGTCACCCTCGACATCAACGGAGGAACAAACGGGCAGGCTGATTTCTACAACGCCAATGAGGGGCTCTTTTTCAGCAATGTATCTTACGAGTTCGAGTCAGCCGACGGCCATGGCCTTCTCGACGACGGGTTATTCGAGAACATCCAGTCGAGCTTTAGTGGCGTAACGCCCTCGGCAGCTCCGATCCACACCATGCGCACACGGCTCTCTCTCGACGGCCGCGAAAACAACCTCATCTGGTACGAGAAAGGGCTCGGCAGCGACGACAAAGAAACCCTGACACTCGAAATCGACAAGAACGACATCAGATACTCCATCAATACCGGAGAAATCCCCTTGTCAACCATAATACGAAACGGCACTATCGTCGATACCGAATACCGAGGACTCATGCCTTTCTTCGGCGAAGAGTACTATGTCACCGACATCGCAACTGACGAGATGTACCTCGCCCAAGGGACGATCCTCACCATCTCATCATCAGACTATATCGTCGAATACCAGGGATACGCTTTCAAGCTCAACGACACCGTGGCCGAGAACGGAACGATTATTGGCCTCCTCGTTGATGTGCAACGACCAACTAATCCACCGGCCCGACTTCGAGCAAATGCCACGGCCGCAACCGTCGACAACCTCTCGGTGATGGGCATCAACATCAGCGCAGACAACACGACGGCAGCCATTCGCGTCGCCGACCTCACAACGCTCATCCACCTCGAAGATGGCGGAGACCTCATCCTGCCTGAAGGCCTCAAGCAGTATTGGCGAGCCACCTTCGAGGTTGAGACCTATGCCGCTGACCTCTCGCTGTCCGAATACAACCAGTCGACGGGGGCCTGGTTGAAAAACATTTCGCTCATCTATCGACACGACATCGAGCTCGAATCGGGTGAATCGCTCTTATTCCCCCGCGAACATGTGCTCCGCTTCACAGGATTCGCCAACAGCACGTATGAGGCTACAACCTGCAGCGGTGGAGCCACAGACAACATCACTATCGCCAAGGACGGGGCCTATCAGCTCCTCGTGAACCTCACATCAGACGACGGCACCTTCCTATTCAACGTCCGCCTCGACCAAGGCCCATTCATCACCGGCGATCGCTTTATGCTCAGCGGGAAGGTGTATCGGATGGTTGACGTCGTGGAGCGTAACGACGACATCACATTAAACCTGACTCTCGAAGACCTCACCGATGGCGGGAATGTGACGTATGCGCTCTCCGCCACTTCCTGGACCGGCGGGAGCGCCGGAGGCACGAAGGTATTCTGGACCATCCCCTTCGTCGAGGAAGACGAGAACAACGAGACGATCGAGATCGAGGCGGATGCCTTCCAAGCCGACTCGGGCGTGTACGTCGGCGCCCTCGGGTCTGTCAACGCGGTCTACGACAATGGCGACCTCTACCTCGACGTCACGGAGACGGAACTGAACGACTCAGGCGTTTCGAGAATCGGCGTCAGCCCCACCCAACTGGGAACGTTCGCGGATTTCGAAGGAACACGAGCGCTCACGATGTGGGCCATAGCTGAAGACGGGATGACCAACATCAATAGTGTCGCAGAACCCATGGGAGAAGGAAACGATATCCTACTGGTACTCCAAAATGCCGACGCTGAAGTCTTCATCGTCGACTTCTACGACCGCGATTTCGACCGATACTATGATGTCGAGCATTATACTAACGTCATCGCAGCAGACACCTATCCCTCAAACAGCAGCGACTATCTCACCTCAAGCGAGGTCGGCGCCTACCTCAACGACGACCGCGACACGCAGCTGTGGCTTCCCGAGGGAGGCGACCATCTCACGGCTCGATACGGGGTGGATGAGGAAATCATGAGCGTCAATCTCTGCCACCCTCGACAAGACGTCGATGTCGCCATCTATCTTGGAGCCCGGTACCCCGACAACGAGACCACGTTCACTTTCACCCACGACACCCTGCACACGATCCAGATACCGCTCAACGACTCCGAAGACGAGCACGACTACTATCTGACGTGCACCAATGCAGCCAGACAAAGCAACAGCCCCAAGTACCACCTCCACTATACGCAGGTCACGACGACCTCGACCATCAGCACGACGACCTCGACATCGACGACCAGCTCGTCAACGTCGACGACAACCACCATCCCCGCCGGCCCCAGCCAGACCTACCGAAACCTCCCCTGCGAATACTGCGAGACCCCTTACAACGGCACACCTGACATCACCGTCACCACCCACGCGATGCAGGAAACCTATGTCATCGACAACGAGAGCATCAGCTACAACGGAACGGCCGCCAGCATCAACGCCTCAGCAGTCAGGTACGTCCTCGACACCGACCACATCCCCCTCGACATCGTCGAACGATTCGGCAACGGCACCTACGCCGACTTCGAGTGGCGGGGGAAATGCCTTTTCCTGGGAGGAGAGTACTACGCTCGAGATTACAACGGAAGTGCCTTCATCCTCAACGAAGCCGACATCGTCGAGAACGTATCAAACGGAACTTGGCAGGGCAACGTCTCAGGTTACCAGTTTAGACTTAACAGCCTCGTCTACCCCGGCGACTGGAGCACCATCGCAGGCATCATCGTCGACATACAAAAACCAGATGCGAGCATCGTGCAACGACAGATTAGCACAACATCCAATGGCGCCGTCGACACCTTGAGAATCGGCGCCATCAACGCCTCCAACGAATCCGGACAACACGCCGCCCTCATCGTCTACAACTCGTCGGCTGGTGCCGTCCTCGAAAACGGGAAAAACCTCACCCTCGACGGGAGCGTGCAGGAAAACTGGCAAGTCTCTCTCACCACGGTGGCGGCAAACGAGACAGACACCGGCAAACCCGCCTATGACAACGCCACAAGCGGCACGTTCCTCGCCAACATCACCATCACCTACACCGCATCCATCCAGCTTGACATGGGGGACTCATTCGAGTATCCCTCCCTCTACTCGCTTTCGACTGACGGCTCCTCTCTGACAATCGACTCATACTACGGAACCGAAACCCTCGGTGAGAGCCAGCAGACAGTATCCCTCAACAACGGATGGAACCTCGTCAGTCTCCGCTTGACCCCGTGATTGAAATAACCTTAGTGTCTAATGGTTGGCTGGTATGGCTTCGATTTCCGCTCGTGCGCCGGCGTCGTCGTGGCTCGTCGACGCCCGGTCCGTTGGGAGGGCGGCGGCGTTCGCGCTCGGCTTGATGACAACGGTCGCGGTCGAGGGAAAGACGAAGGGGACGGGGATAGCCGTCAAGGGAAGGGGCGGCGCGATTGCGAAGTCGGTTGCCAACGTCATCCTCAAAAAAACAAAAGGGCACAATCCTCCTCCTTTGCGCATCACCGTCTCCTCAGAAACTGAGTCGTCAAGGGGTTTGGGTTTCGATGAATCAGTCGCTGCCGCCACCGCGCTCGCCACCTACGGCT
>CAYUFO010000182.1:0-3307 GCA_964443985.1 uncultured archaeon
AGGCCCGCGTAGGTGTCGGGGGCGCAGCCGCCGCTCTCGTTCCAGATGCTGGCGTAGACGGAAGGCCAGAGGTTGTGGGCGTGGACCGCCATCCACGTCGTGGCGTTCTTGGGCGCGTCCATGGGGTCTGTGCCCCGCCGCTCCACGAGGTCGGTGCCGTTGTAGTAGAGCTCGTCGTCTTCGACATAGAGCGACACGTTGTAGATGCCGGGCTCGCAGAACTGGTGGCTGGGCTCCGCCACATACGACGCCGACGGCTGGCCGGGGTAGTTGTCGCAGGAGACGTCGCTGTCGTTGAAGTCCCACCGGTAGTAGGTGATGGCGTGGCCATCCTCGTCTGCGTCGTGGCTATGCGAGCCGTTGAAGGTGATGTTTGCGCCGAGCGTGACGTGCAAGACGCCGGGCGAGAGGCTCTCGCTCAGATTCCACTGGGTTGCGGCCCCGTCCTCGAAGCTGGCGTTGAAGGCCGCCACCGGCGCCGGATTCGTCACCTCGACGGAGAGGTTCACCGACGCGTTCAACTGGTTGAAGGCTTCGTCGTCCCAGACCGTCAGCCACACGGTATAATTGCCGGGATTCGAATAGTTGTGGGTGAGGCCGTCGACCTGCATCCACTCGGCCGCCCCAAACTCCCGGACAGCGCTTCCGTCGCCGAACTCCCACCGCCACGCATCCAGACGCTGGCACGCCGGGAAGTTATAGTTTCCGTCGTCGTCGACGCACTCGTCCTGATCGCGGCTCCAGCCCACAGTATACGGGGGAATCTCGTTTTTGGTGTGACACCACATGCACCAGTTGTCGTCGGTGAAATACAGGGGAGAACCGACGACATCCGTCACCGCCGACAGATTCTCAGTCGACGTAAATACATCTTGATCTTGACACGAGCCCAATCCAACGCATGCCGTGGTGAAGAATCCAGTGCCGTTCGTCGTGTTGTCATAATATTCAGCGGCGCCCATCCCCTCCCACCAAGCCTTCGTCCGCACGCTCGCATACGCCACCGGTGGCGCGTTGGCGACGTACACCGACGCGTTCGAGGTGTTCCAGTCGCCCTCGTCGTCGGTGACGTTGAGGACCACCTCGTAGCACGGCCGACCCAGTGCGTCGGCGCAGACGCCGTCGCCGTCGGGGCTCGTGTAGTCGTGCGCCATCACCCAGCCGTGGTCCACGCCCCACGCCGGCCAATCATCCCAGCTGCCGTCGCCGAAGGAGAAGTTGTAGAGCTCGATTCCCTGGCCGCTCTGGTCCATGTCCTGGGAGACGTTGACGAGGTTGTCGCTACTGAAATACGCCGAGGCGTTGCCTGTGGCGGGATCAAAACTGGCGTTCGCCGACGAACCGGGCAGTCCAAACGCCTCCCATGTCTGCGACCACACATCAGGTTCCGCGTTGGTGTTGTCGGAAAGCGCCGAGGGCGTCGCATTATAGACGCGCAGGATCGCCCGGGGCTGCCTGAAGCAGTCGGGGTCGAAGTCGTCGGTGAAGCCGTCGCCGTCGTTGTCGATGCCGTCCCGGCACAAGCCGCAGAACGCCGACTCGTTGCCTTCGCCGTCAGCCGGCGCACAACAGTAGGGGGTGCCGCCGCCATCGAGCCACACGTAATCGGTCGACTCATTACAGCAGGCGATGCCGCCGCCCGTGCTGGTGTTGTCGATGTAGTATTCGCCGGGGTCGTCACCGCAGCACTCGACGAGGTCGAGGCCGTTGATGTAGCCGCGGTCGTCGTTGACGCCGTCGTCGACATCCCAGAAGCCGAAGTTGCCAATGTCGTTGCCGTATTCGCCGAACCGGCATCCGTCCGCGTCACAGTCGGCAGTCTCGTTTTCGCCTTCCTTCACCCAACACTCCTGGCCCACACAGGAGCCGGGCCCGGAATCGAAGCCATGTTCCTCGCATTTGCCGCAGGAAAACACGTTGTGGTCGCAGTCCCACCACGTATTGTTGTATTCGTCGCTGGGCGACGGCGACGTCCGCTCGTCGTGACAGCGGATCCAGCCGCCGTTGGGGCCCACGATATAGCTCAGAGGATCGTCGTCGGTGTCGCCGGGCACACACGCCGAACCATCCGGCGTCACACAATCATATTCACTGTCGCAACACGCCTCGGCCGAATCGTCGGTGCAGGCATCGCTGAGATGACACTCCACGGAAAGCCACGACTCGTTGAGGTCATCGCCACAACAACTCTCATTATAATTCGGAGGCGCCAAGGGATCGGTGAACCACGCGTTGTCAAAGCAGGTGGCGCCGTTGCAGTTCAAGCCCGGCACCCACGCCGGATCCGTGCTATCGGCGTCAGGCGTCCCACCCGACCCATCACAACACGCCGCAAGAGAATCGGCGTTACAGGTGGCGGGGAGGGGTGGTCCGCATACACGGAATTCATCGATGGTTATTTGATTTTGACCCCCACCCAATTCATAGTCTGCAGTTAAACCCGGTGAAATAACCCCATGGTCACTTGCGAGAGAACCTACTTGCACCCCGTCTATCCAAAGCCCTCTCGGCTCGCCGGCTCCGGCCTTGTATTTTGCTTGGACAAAATGCCAGTCACCGGTATTCCAAGAGGAGACGTCGTGGCTTAACGCGTCTGGTCCGCCGGGGCATCCATTCAGGGGGTGGTAGAATAACAGTGACTCAGGCAGCGTGCCAGCGGCATCATTGTCGAACATGAGATTCCAGTAGCACAGATTCGGCATAGTCAATCGAGTTATTCTTTCAGTCATGGCATCCGAACCGCCGTCGAATCGGACCCAGAACTCCATAACCATATCCCCTCCGTCAAATATGCCATTGTTGACGACATCGGCGTAAGTCACGGTGCCGTAGACGCCATTGAAGACCTGATAGGCGTTCCCGTCAATCCCGTCCGACACGTATTGCCCGTTTGACGTGGACTTAATGCCCTCGGTGAATAGGTTGTCTCCCTTGTAGTCGACGCCGCTGCTTGCACTCTCAAGGGGGTCGTGGAGGAGCTCCCGCATACCCTGCGCCGTGCAGTTGGGATAATCGGAAACGGAGGCGGGCCAGGGCTGGTAGCATACCGAGATGGAGGGGTTATGGAACGGGGCGGGGAAGGTGTAGCGGTAGGCGAAGGGGCCGGGCCTTGACCCAACAAGCGCATCATCGGCGCCCTCGATGATGAGGGCCGTGAAATTGGTGTCGCCTGCGCTGACGGCGTCGCTGAGGGCGCCGACGACGTTGATGGCCCGGAGCTTGGAGTATTCATCGTGGTCGGAGGTGCCTTTGGGCCCATTTATCCAACCGAAGTAGATGTCTGAGGCGGGCCATGGATTGCCGTTTC
>CAYUFO010000182.1:3317-3793 GCA_964443985.1 uncultured archaeon
GGGATTCGCCGGCCGGGTGGGGTAGTTGGCGGCCATGATGCCGGTGCAAAGACCATCAGGATCCCACGTGCTCGAATTATACGCCCAGAATTCGCTGGCATAGCCGAGCGAGATCTCGTTCGTCTTGAGGGGCAGATTGAGCCAGGCCCAGAGGGGGGTGCCCGGGACGTTGGAGGCGAGGTCGGGGAAGTGGACGACGAGGCTGCCGCCGTTGGCGGTGTCCCAATTGATGAAGCCGACGTCATGATGACCGCCCTTCGGATCACAGGTATTCGGGGATACTTCTTCTAATCGGATGTCGTTGCTAATATCTAGCTCCTGCTCGACATATATCCCCCCAGCGTCGGTACAAAGCTGTTCGTCGGTGACAACGGTGAGTGAACCACCGAGATTCCAGTTTTCATAGACGTTTCCGTCGATATCTTTGACTTTGCAGCCGACCCAATACTGGCCGGGCGATTCGGCAGGGAACCAGT
>CAYUFO010000183.1:0-3772 GCA_964443985.1 uncultured archaeon
AATCGGCGCGAAGGCGGGCCCGATTCTCGACAATCTCGACGACGGGCGAGCGGTCGTCGGTAGGAATCCCCTCGGCCAGACGAGCCTGAAGGCCGACGTCGTCTTGGAAGACCTCGTCATCGAGTCGCTGCGGGATGCGGATGTCGGGGGCGTCCTCGAGACGGAGGAGCGAGGCACCGTCGAGCTCGGCGAAGGGGGGATACGTTTCGTCTGCGACCCGTTGGACGGCAGCGGAAACTATTTCAGGCATGTGCCGTTCTACGGCCTCGTCCTCGGCGCCGCCACCGGCGATCGCTTTAGCGAGTTAGTCTGCTCATACATAATCAATCTCGTATCCGGCGACGAATGGTGGGCGACCGAAGAGGGCGCGTTTCGAAACGGGGAAGCCATCCAGTCGTCAATGGAGTCCGACCTCGGAAAGTGCACGGTCGAATTCGACCCCGTCCCCGGTGAAAAGGTCTACGACAGAGTGCTGCCCGTCCTTCGCCGTTGCCGGGACGTCCGCCGCTACGGTGCCAACGCCGTCGCCTTCTGCCTTTTAGCCCAAGGCGCGATTCACGCGTTTTTGAACGTCGAGAGCACGCTTTCGGCCATCCACGCCCCCGGGCTCCACATCGCCCAGAAGGCGGGCTGCGTCATCGCAAACGACGACGGTTCGGTATTCGACCCGAATCTCGAAGTGCAAGAGCATCTTTCGTTTGTGGCGTCGGCGAACCCGCGCTTGCAGGAGATGATCCTCAGCCTGGCGGATTAGCTGGAAATTTGGTGTGAAAAGGCCGCTGAGGTGTTGTTTTCTCTAATCGGCCGCGTCGTCCATCCATGACGTGCGATAGCATCGTCCACCGCCGGATGGGGGGTGAGATACACTGCTAGGAGGGTGTAGTTCTCGGTGACGGGTATGGCGAGCAATAGGGCATGCTCGGGGAGGGCGCGCAGGCCCCGGCCACAGGTGGGTTGCCACAGACACAATCGCAGCTCGTCGGGCGTGTACGCTGGCTTCACGTCACGTGTTGGAACTATCCATGGATGCCCAACGAGGAGGACGGCATTCTTTTCGACGATGTAGGAGAAGGGGGCGAGGCGTTGGTGGCCGGGATAGGGGCTGACATAGTCGCCGTAGCGTGCCACCCAGGGATCGGTGAGGCCGTGCATGTCGATGGTGTAAAGGTTGGAGGCATAAGGAATCGCCCCGGCTGCGGTGATGGCAATGGATACGTTGTCTTCTTCGAGGCGGGCCCCCAGTGTCTCGCCGACGGCATACCATGAGGCTTCGTGGAGATAGACGTCTTCGTGGGCGGATGCGATGGGGTAGACGAGGGTTATCGTGATTCGTTCGTTGTCTAGGCCGTGGGCGTGGACGATCGTGCCAAGGAGGATCAATGCCGCCAGTACGGCCTGAACTGGCAGATGCCCGCGGAACGCGTATATGACGTCCACGACGAGCAGGTAGACGATAGGGAGGATGGGGACGAGCAGGCGAAATTCCATGAAGTCGCCACCAAGATAGACGACGTAGAGAGTCCAGAGGACGACGAGGACGTGGACGAGCCGCGGAAACAAGACGCCTTGTGCGTTTTGCAAGGGATTCAGGGAGAGTGCGCGTGCCGGGGATGCGATGGCGGCAAAATTCTTCGTGCGAAGAAAGGATGTCGCCCGCTTCCACGGATCAGTATGGGAGGCATATAGGAGGAAGCCGAAAAGGATGGGAAACGGCAATAGCAGGTAGGACATGTAGAACATGATGACGTAATACACGCCGATGGCAAATGACGTGCCCGAGGCAATCTTCACGTAGAAGGTGTTGGGGAGCACCGAGCCGTAATACGCGTATTTCCAGGCTGTCCAAACGCCCCCGACGAGAAGCACCGGGAGGATTCCCAGTGCTGCCGCATGCAGGGTGTCACGCATCGAGCGGTGCCCTCCCAGCAGCGTGCCGTAGGCGAAGACGAGGACGGTGGCGGCAATGAGCCCCGAATCCAGGCGGGTCAACAGGGCCAGGGCGGAAAGAAGCGATAGTGAAGCAAGCGCTATTTTGTCGTCGAGTGGTCCGCGGACGTAGGCGTGATAGACGCAGACGAGGCAGACAAACAGGAACGTCTGCAGCATGGTCTCCAGTCCGCTGGTGGCAAACGAGCTGAACGTGTAGTTGGTTCCGAGGAGGACGACGGTGAGCAGGCCGTATGCACGGCTGGTGAACGAGCGGCTCGCCAGCAGGTAGGTGACTATCAGGGTTCCCGTAAAAAAGCAGATGCCGAGGATGTGCGAGAATGTGACGACGTCGATGCCGAAAAAGAAGGGCACGGTCAGAAGGAGCGTCCACAAAAAGTTCGAATAGCCCTCGACGTATTCACCGGGGTTGTAGACGAGCCCCTCGCCTGCTGCTAGGTTGCGGGCGTAGCGAAAGGATATGAAGGCGTCGTCGAGGACGAAACGATTGTGCCAGGCGAGAGCCACGAGGAGTAGGACTGCGACGCACGCGAAGAGATTCCAGCTTCGATGCCATGGGGGAGACGGTTCACCCTCCGTTTTTTCCGATTGCATAGTAGACGAGAGGGGGGTGAATACACCCCTGATTGTTTTCGCTCGGCTAGGGGCACCAAAGGGAGAGGAAGCTCACTTGGACGCAGGGGGCTTGGACTGGCTTCGTTTGCGTAGCCGCTCTTTTTCCACGTCACCGAGTTTCTTCATGAGGCCGGCATCGACGCCGGGTCGGCCGGCTCCTTCTTTTCTCATCTGCTCGACTTGCCACTCGTTGGTCGAAAGCACCGTGGTGTGCTATTGCTTAGGAAGGCAGGTAAAAAAGTCAGAGGTGGCCGCCGGAGGCGACCGTCTTTTTCGCGGGCTTTTTGAATTCGAACTTCTTGTCTTTTTTGACGTCGATGAAGTCGACGTCGCACAGGGCGAAGGGAACGTCGAGCATGGCGCCGGCGACGATGCATTCGCCGACGTCGAGGCTGTCGAGGTCGGCGACGATGTCGTCGTTGATGGATTCGAAGCTCCGGCGGATATGGGTCTTGTCGGCGGGATTGGTGATGTGCATATAGATGCCCGTGTTGCACTGGGAGAGGATCTCCTCGTCTATCTTTGAGGGCTTCTGGCTCACGACGACGAGGCCTATGCCGAACTTGCGGCCCTCGCTGGCCAGGCGGCTGAGCTGGTGCTTGCAGCTGTGGCCGAGGTTGGCGGCGCTGTAGTTGTGGGCCTCCTCGACGACGAGGAGGAGCTCGTGGTCGATGGCGCGGCTGCCGAAGTCGTTGACCTTGGCGATGCGGCCTGCGAGGAGCTCCTTGGCGAGGTAGCTGACGACCGAGCGCCTGACGCCCTGGGGTGCGAGGCTCGCGTCGACGATGACGACCGCTCCAGGCTCGACCATGCGGTTGACGTCGGTGCCGTAGGTGTCGAAGACGCTGCCGAACATGCGCTTGACCTGCTTGAGCTTCCGTTTGGTGGCGGCGATGGTGCCCTCGTGGAATTCGCCGCCGACGTCGAGCTGGTCGACGGCGTCGATGACGTCGGCAAGGGAGAAGTGCTTTTCCTCTCCCTGGAACCGGTCGTCGAGGACTTCGAGTATCTTCGCGAGCGCCGAGTTCTGGGCCTCAGTGAAGGGGAAGAAGTGGCTGTAGTCCTCGGCAGAGAGGCCAGACACGGGTATCTTGAATTCCTCGTAGCCCGCCCGCCCGTGGCGGATGGTGTAGGTCTCGATGTCGAAGGGCGTGGATTGTGCGAGTTTGCCGAGGAGTTTAGCGTATTCGCCGTGGGTGTCGACGACGAC
>CAYUFO010000184.1:0-3763 GCA_964443985.1 uncultured archaeon
AATAATCTGGTAAAATGGTTCGAACCTCAGTTTCTTGATTTCTGCTGTTTTTAGGAGAAATTCGCTACGCTGAGAGCCTAAAGTGCAGGTTTTGCGGGGGACGAGGTTCGAACTCGCGAAGGCCTGCGCCACACGGTCTCTTTGAGTTTTTTACTTCACCCCTCGGCTGAAGGCCGATGTTTCTTTCTTTTGGGATGAAGCACTTTTCTTTCTTTTTAAGAAAGAAAAGGCTCTCCTAAGCCGTGCCCCTTTGACCGCTCGGGCACCCCCGCAAAAAAGGTATTTGCTATCCATTTGCCGTTTTCGGGCAAACTTCACTTGAGACTAATGATTAGAGTTTGATTATATAATAACAGCATAAACAAGAGGCACAGGGCCCGAAAATCCCCAACCCTATTCGATAGGGGGCGGAGTAGTATCATACACTGTGTATGATACGAGCCAGTATCGCACACTGTGTATGATAGTCCAATTTCAAGCCAAAAAACGGCCAAAAACAGTCGAAAAAATCGATAGCAAGCGGCCCAACTAGCCCTTGATTAGAGAGATGGGCTCGAAAAAGCTGCTTTGTGAAGAACCACCTATCTGAACGAGCGGAGACCGGTGGTTCTTACACGCACATTCCACCGACCTAATGATGGGTGATTGTAAACAGGTGGAATGTAGCGTTTCCAAGACACAAAAGGCAAGCGAATAGGATGTGGAGAATGTAACTCATATTGCACGAATTTATATACTTTTGTGCATTATATCATATGGGATGCATGATGTTGAGGGATGCTTTGATACTCCAAAAACGGGAGTTAGAAAAACGACTTAATGAAAAGTATATAGAAAGGGAAGCTAGACTAAAGGAGATTCAACGCGACATCATAAAGGTCATCATAGGACCTAGAAGGGCGGGAAAATCCTTTTTTGCAGTACACGAATTGGGTAGAGTAGGTGGTTTTGGCTACGTTAATTTTGACGATGAAAAACTTGTCGACGTAAAAGATTATAATGAGATAGTATCCGTCGTTGATTCAGTCTATGACAACCCAAAATATCTTCTCTTAGACGAGATACAAAATCTTGGGAAATGGGAGCTATTCGTCAACCGCCTACAAAGGCAGGGATATAAGATCATCCTAACAGGCAGCAACTCCAACCTTTTAAGCAGAGAACTCTCCACACACTTAACAGGCAGACACACCCAAGTAAGCATATTCCCCTTCTCATTTAGGGAATTCATAAAAAACGAAGGGAAAGCTCTGACCGAAAATGAGATCAGGGAAAAACTACATGAGTACATCATCCATGGAGGCTATCCTGAACCAACAGTCAAGAAACTCGACTACAAAGACTACTTGTCAACGCTTTTTGATTCCATAATATACAAGGACATAGTTAAACGGCATCGGATACGATCCGTGCAGTCCATGGAAGACTTGACATTATATCTCCTATCAAACATAGCAAAGGAATTCTCTTACACGACACTAACCAAGGTAACCAAGGTGAAAAGCGTCCACACAGTCGAAAAATACTTAGGCTACCTTGAAGAATCATTTCTGTTCTTCAAGCTGAACAGGTTTTCACATAAATTCAGAGAACAAGTGAACAGCAACAAAAAGATATACTGCATAGACAATGGATTCATACACGCTAAAGCATTCAAAACCAGTGCAGACACGGGAAAGCTATATGAAAATGCCGTGGCCATCGAACTCACATACAAAGAGCCTCAGGAGGATACAAAGACCTATTTTTGGAAGAGTCAACAACAGGAAGAAGTAGATTTCCTAATAAAAAAAGAACAGAAGGTAATCCAACTCATACAAGTATGCTATGACGTCAGCAACCCAGAAACAAAAAAACGAGAGGAAAGAGCCCTAATTAAAGCAAGCAAAGAATTGAAATGCAAAGACCTTTTAGTGATAACGGGCAACTACGAAGCCGAAAAAGAAGCTGAATGGTACGGCATCAAAGGCAAGATAAAATACACACCCCTATGGAAGTGGCTGCTGCAAGACCATCAACAAACCTAGACTATCCTGCTTCAAATAGCACCACATATAAGGAAAACTACCACAACGTGGAGTGGGGGACACGCTAAATTCCGGGCAAACGGAATTTGCGCACAACGTGGACTCGAAGTCCACGTTAGTGAATAACGATACCCAAAGAACTGGTAGCCCACCTTAAATGGAGCAACTCGGAAAAACTCTACCTCAAATGTGAGAAGAACAACATACAAGCCTGCAGACTCAACTGAGGATATACCAATGTGTTTAATTTTATACCAAATCGCATACGGGCAGGCCCTTTTTTATTATTTCCGGCCAGAGATATTCTTCTAAAAAATATTTTTCGTTTGCCGACAGATTAAAGCTTTTTAAAGGATAACCAACAAATGACACACAGGCACTTTCCATATAGAGAGTAGGGTGGAGAAAAAGGGGAAAATGGGGATATCTGGAAAGAGAGTAGTATGGTCAATAATCCTCACGATTCTTGGATTAGTTCTTCTCCTGAATTCGATCGGAGGTAATTATTTTAGTCTTTTCAATCTTGAAAAAACGAGGTTGTCAATCACCCATTATTACTGGTGGTTATTTCTTTATGCATTGATCTTCCAGTTTTCCATTTCAAAGGACATTCGAAAGGATGTGCCCTTGTCAAACCTTGAGATAAAATCAGCTCTGAAGTATGTCTTACTAGGCGGGATAATTGGAGGTTTTTTAGTATTACCTGTTTCCCCGACGTTCAATCCGTCCCCAATCAAAGTAACCATGATTCCATTCTTCCTAACATTTTTCATCAGCTATTCCAAGACAAGAAAAATTTGGTTAGCCCAATTACTAGGGGCGTTATCAACATTGTTCCTCCCCATCATTGGAATGATAGTTTACTCGATAGTATATGTTTGGATTACTGGAAAATCTGTTGTTGGGATCAAATATGATTAGGGTCAATAGGAAGGGCTATCTGCAGTATGTAATTATCATATTTTGCATCCTTCTAATCAATGCAAGTTTTGTGTCCCCCTATGAACATTCCCTTTCAATTGATAGAAAAGGGAAGTTATCAAAAATTGGAGAATTTTTTTCACAAACACCTATCCAAAAAGAAGATGTAAATGGCGGAGTAATCATACCCCCAGTATTAACAATAGAGGACATAGTTACAAAGCCGCTCTTGAGACAGATGGGGGGTTATCTCATTGATCTGGATGTTCTTCACAGGCTTAGATGCACTAGCCCAAAGTCAGCCATCATCGACATCTATACCAGAAATGATATTATTTGCTCCTGTAACAATTTTACATTACTTTCCAATACAAGTATGTGATGTGTTTATTACCCAATCCGGAGTCACTATCCTTTCTGCTTTTTGTATTTTCCTTATCCCCCTAGTAATACCTACTCTGTTTTGAATAGCACTAGGTATTTCTATTACCATTATTGCAGTTAGCCATCTAAGGGAGAGAATATGAGACCCTCTCTTTTTGAGTCCTGCAAGTGGGAAGGTTGGTATGGAGACTCATCCCCCGGTTTCCGTATCAGTTCAGCCATAAAAAACAGTAGAAACAAGAGGCACAAAGCCCATAGTTAATCCTCTGAATCGATATCGGGCAGGAGAGTATATTACACTGTGTACTATTCTGGGGTAGAATATTACACTGTGTAATATAGTCCATTTTCAAGCCGATTTTCGGACAAAATCAACCGAAAAAATCGATAGCAAGCGGCCCAACTAGCCCTTGATTAGAGAGATGGGCTCG
>CAYUFO010000185.1:0-3761 GCA_964443985.1 uncultured archaeon
ATTACGCCTCCGATGGCGATCGGTCCGAGCTAACAGCCTTTCTTTATACATCTCTTTTCTCCCCGCTCTCAAAATTCAAGTACAGACTCGGAAACGGACCGGCAGAGGATAGGACAGTTTATCCATCAGATGACCTGGTCAAATTGGACGAATCGAAATTCGATTCAATCTATCTATCCGACTCGCAGGAGGGTATGCTTGTTAGTTTCACCGATAGCGCACCCTACCCTCATGAAATCCGCTATCGCGGATCCACGGTCTACGACTATGCGAACATCGTCATCGCAGACCAGGAAACTGTCCCTCCGGGACAATCACACCACACTACCCAATATCTATCTGTTGGTGGCGAGCAGGCCGCCCGTGAGGCTGCCGCAAGATATCTGTCGGTGGAGCTCTATCCCTTTGCCGATGCTGTCGTCCCTTATGCACTTGCCAGCTACCTGCCGGTCACCGGCACCCTCTCCGAGAGCGAATTCAACGCCTCTTTGCATGCTCATCGGGCTATTCGCAACACTGGTCTCGCCCGTATCACCGAGGGGCTGGCATTCGACACACCCCAGGATAATATCACGCGTATCGAGCATCTCACTGAGATAGGGGTGGAACTCGCAGGCTTTGCTGACGTACGGACGGCCAATGGCTATGTCTCCTCTCAATTGCAGCGGCAGCTACTCAATCAGACTCGCAGGGGCGGTTACGGGTTTTTCAATGACTCGACACCCGGCTTTATCACAGACGGCTTGCAGTATAATCTCGACACACTCAACCAGCTTGACAGGTATCGCGTCACATATCTCCTGGGTTCGATTGTCGGAAGTCCCCAAGTCACTTTCTTTGATGAAGGCATTCGCCACCCGGAGATCGCATACGTTCGAGGCAATAAGACAAATCTCGTCGTGCTCCCAGTATCTGGATTCCTCGGAAGGGGAAGTCGCGTAGATAGCCTATATGGGGGGTGGACCTCAGTCCTCAGCGCCGCGGAAAGAAACGATGACATGGTTGTCTTCGTCACGCCGAGCGACACGCTCGGAAGCAACGCTGCGGCATTGAACGCCACAAGGGAATTGCTCTTGCTTGCCACCTCCAAGGGACTTCGACACATGCCTGCTTCATCCATCGCGTCTCACTATCACGACCTGCAGCATGTCACATCTCTTGTCACGCCGTTGGTCGACGGTCTAACCATTACCCTCAATAATACGAAAACAAAGCCGATTGATAAGGTGACCTACAAAGTGAACCTTCCAACGTTTGAGGGGGAATGCCCCTATGACGTGGGAGATGCGACTGTATCTCGGGTAAAACGTTCGGCGGGTCGCTGTGTCCTGTACGTGGTCACAGATATCCCTGGAGCATCCTCGAAGTCTGTTAGTATCGGGGCCGCATGGCAACAAAAGCCGATATGGGTAGATATCGACGACGCGCCCTGGGGGGGGAGAACCCAGTTCGTCATCCGGGATGCTCGCCAGAATCCAGTGATGGGAGCCCGGCTAACGATTGCCAACAAAACCTATGTATCCTCAGTCAACGGCACGGTGGAGGCAGACCTGCTGCCTGGAGAATACGAGATTCTTTTGGAAAAATTTGGCTATCAACCCAAAGCACAAGTCATCATGATTGGTTGGGACCCGCAAGAGACTCAATCGTGGATGGGGGGACGCCAAGGGATTTTAGGTGCCGTATCCGGGGCTGCCGTCTTGGGAATTCTTATTATCTACCTCATGAGGCGTCGTCGATTCTGAAACATGGCATTCCAGCAGAATGATATGAATACGGAGAGATTCCACGAAATCTACCCCCGTTTGAATCCCAAAAATCCAGAGGTGTGAGACTCCCATGACTATGGTGTATTCCCGCCGGGAGCGGTTGCAGAAAATCGGTTTGCGCAAGGGAATGCGCGTGTTCATGAATGAAGCATGCCGCCAAATCGATCGAAGATTCCAGCGTACCTGCCTCCTAGCCCTGCCGGTCTCCATCCAGATTGAAACCACAACCCGATGCAATCTCTTCTGCCCTCACTGCATTTCATCGGAGTGGGACCGGCGGGGGATGGATATGTCGATACCAGACTTCAAGCGCATCGTGAACCAGTTTCCCTGTCTGATTGACATCAACCTGCAAGGGATCGGCGAACCCCTGTTGAATCCAAATCTATTCGAGATGGTCCGTTACTGCAAGAAAAAGGGCGTCATGGTATATTTCACCACAAATGGTACGATTATGAGGCCCTCGATCGCCAAAGACATCGTGTCTTCGGGCGTCGATTCCTTGGCCTTCTCCATCGACGGGGCAACAGAGAAGACGTTCGGGGAAAGTAAAAGAGGGGCAGAATTCCACAAGGTGATTGACAATATCAAACTCCTCCTCTACGCTCGCGGCCAGAAATCGAAGCCAAAGGTTTTCTTTCACTTCGTTGCGACCCGGAAAAACATCCAAGAACTGGGGAAAATCATCGATCTCGCCGCAGAAGTCGGCGTCGATGGCGTGGATGTGGAGACCATAACGTTCTGGGGGAAAGATGGTTTTCTCAGCTCGTTTTCCCACATCAGCATCATTAGCGATCCGGAAGACGAGATGCAGCGATGCATCGATGCAGCTCGGGTGAAAGCCCGCGCCCGGGGGCTCTTCTTCTATTGTCGTGGCATTTCCAAGCGCGTTGTGCACCAGTGCCGTCAAGTGTTCCGTTCCTGTTTCATCTCAGTCGACGGATTCGTCCTGCTGTGCTCGGATTATCCCGACCCCCGCGATTGTGGGGCGGCTGTAGGCAACCTTCTCGAACAACCATTCGATGCGATTTGGAATAATGACGCATATCGGAGCGTCCGAAAGGCATGGTACGATGGCGTCACACCAGAGTTCTGTCGCACGTGCACGAAACCCTATCTGTGACGGGTTTGGCCGATTGGCTCGATGAAACCAAATTAAATAGCACGTTAAAAAGAGCGACTCACATATCCTTCAGGAAGCGGGGATACACGCATCATGGATCTTACCTCGAAGGCAGTCCGCGGGATTGGATGGGTGAGTCTGTTCAACATCAGTGCCCGCATGGTGCGGGTACTCACAACCCTTGTCCTCGCCCGGCTACTCGGCCCTGAAGAGTTCGGACTCGTGGCCATCGGCCTTTTAGTCATCAACACGTTCGCCTTATTTCGGGACCTCGGCATGGGTGACGCACTCATCTACGAGCGCGAGGATGTCTCCCGGGCAGCGAACACAGCTGCCGTCCTCTTCCCTCTTCTGGGGCTGGTGTTGTTTGGGTTGGCGTATCTCTTTGCCCCGACGATAGCCTGGTTTTTTTCCGAACCAGAAAGCGAGAGCGTCATCCAAGCGCTGGCCGTCACACTTGTCATTATGTCTATGGGGCTTTCTCACACGCTGCTGCTCGACAAGGAACTGGAGTTCAAAAAACAGGTCTTTCCAGAGATTGCCTCGATTCTGTCCTATGGCATCTTCGCGATATCCTTGGCGTTGTATGGATTCGGTGTTTGGAGCATCGTCTATGGAAAGGTGTTCTCCTCGTTTCTGTGGCTCATCATCATTCGAACAGTGAGTCCTTGGAAGCCCCGCCCGAACCTTGATATCGCCGTCGCTAAAAGATTATTACACTATGGCAAACACGTATTGGTGATATCACTTATGGTGTTCTTGCTCATCAACATAGACAAGGGTATCGTCGGGCGCATGTTGGGTGCGACGGCATTGGGGTTGTATACGTTGGGCTATACCGTCTCCTATACGCCGGCATTACACATCAC